>QKCD01000030.1 GCA_003245815.1 Sulfuricurvum sp. | reverse complement strand
GGGACTTCCGCCACATTCCCGATCCCGGGGCGAACATCTACCTCCTCTACACCTACCCCTACGCTCCGGAGTACTGGTACCGCGGTACCCCGCTAACGGAGATTCCCGCGGTGCGGCGCGCGGCGATGCGGGTCCCCGCGCAGGCCGTGACCCTCTACGAATGGGCTGCACGTCAGCCCTGGGCGGAGCGCGGGCGCGTCACCTTCGCCGGCTTCAGTTTCGGGGCGATGTTCCTTCCCGCCGTCTACCGCCTGGGGGAGAGCCGCGGCATGGCGCTCAATCCCGGCGTGCTCGCCTACGCCGGGGCGGATATCTCCGACCTGATCGAAGTCAACCTGGAAAACAGGGTCCGCAGTCCCTGGCGCGAAGCGGCGGCATGGCTGATCGAGACGGCGATCTACGGCGTCGAGCCGGCGCGCCACATCCCCTATGTCCGGAGCGAGCTGCTCCTGATCAACGGAACCCGGGACCGCCAGATCTCCGAGTACAGCTGGCGGCGGCTGCACACGCTCACGCCGGAACCGAAGTCGGTCGTGATTCTCGAAGCGGGGCACATGCACCCCAAAAAACCGGAGCTGACGCGGCGGCTCGTCGCCATCAGCAGGGAGTGGCTGGCGGAACGGGGCGTCATCAACCCCTAGGCGTCGCTCTCCTGCCGACGTAGCCGTATGATCAGGTCGAGGGTACGGTAACCGAAGATGCCATCATCACCGAGACCGTGGCGGGTCTGAAGCGTGCGCAGCGCCTCGAGGTAGGCGTCATCAAGCTCGTCGTCGACGCTGCCGCCGTAGAGCCCCAGCTCGACGAGCCACGCCTTCACGGTTGAAGCCCGGATGCCCATCTCGTCGAGGTAGAGGCGCGAGAGCGTCAGTACCCGGCGGTTGCGCTCCTCCTCGGGGAGGAGCCGGAGGAGCTCCTGGTAGCCGTCGATCAGCTCGTCACGGGTCTTGTTGAGACGGTTGACCAGCTCCTTGGAGGTGAGCGCCGCCCCCTCCAGGGTCTTGGAGACCTGCTCGATCTGGCCGATAATGATCTTAAGCTTGTCGAAACTTATCTCTTTGATGTAGGGGATCATGATCGCGGCAAGGGCGAAGACAAACCAGAGCAGTGCCTTGTCGAAGTGATCGGGCATATCCGGTTTGAAGACGGCGACGCTGCCGATGATCACCGAGAAGAGAGCCATCGCGTACGAAGCGTATTCGAGAAACAGGGGAAGGTTTTTTTTCTTGACGCTTTCAGAGGTCTTTGCAGATTCTTGAGACATAGGGGTTCTCCATAGTGATAAGAGATGTTTTTTTATTGTAGCGTGTTGGCACTAAAGTGGGCACGGAAGTATATGAAGATTTTGAGACATATCAAATAACTAAAATAAATCCTTTGTGTTTGTAAAAACGTGATATTATGCAGGGTTATGAGAGCCTATATCAAGATCACGCTGACACAGTCGTACATCATCGCGTTTTCACTGCTTGCCATGTGGGCCTTTTTCGCCTATGAGACGATGAACAGCCAGATCCGTGAGGAGAAGAAGTACGCCGAACTGATCAACATCAGCGGTAAGCAGCGCATGCTGTCGCAGCGTACGTCGCTGCTCGCGAATCTCTATATCGAGACGGCCGAGCCCCGTTACCTCGATGCGCTGAACGAAAGCCGGGTGCTGATGGAACAGGATCACCGCTACCTGATGGCGCATCTTCCCTCGGAAACGATGCGCCGCTTCTATGGGGAGGCCCCCGAAGGGCTCGACGCGAGAGTGAGCGGCTACCTCGCGCTGCTGGAGCGCTTCGTCGATTCGTCGCAGATTCATTTCGTCGACGGGATCTTCGATGCGAGCTCGGCGCTGCTGCCGGTACTGGACCGGGCGGTCAAGGCGTACGAGGATGAGAGCGACGCCGTGACCAACCGGCTGATGCGGGTCGAGCTCTATATTTTGATGGGGACGCTGCTGACGCTGCTGCTCGAAGCGCTCTTCATCATCCGGCCGGTACTGAACCGTGCAAAATGGAATTTGCGCGAACTCGACCGCAGGGTCAACGAACAGACGGAGCAGCTGAGCATCTACAAGAAGCTCGTCGAGAGCGCCAACGAGGCGATCATCATCACCGGTCCCGACAACCGCATCGTCAGCGTTAACCCCGCCTTCACGGAGATCACCGGCTACACGGCCGAGGAGGGGATCGGGCAGAAGCCCTCGCTGCTCAAGTCGGGGCAGCAGGACCACCGCTTCTACGAGCGTTTCTGGGCACAGCTCAACGCCACCGGGTCGTGGTACGGGGAGTTCATCAACCGCAGAAAGGACGGCGGATACTACTACCAGTTCTCCCATGTTTTTCTGCTGCGCGACGCGACGGGAGCGGTCAACCACCACGTTATGATCTTCAGCGACATCTCCCAGATCCGCGAAAGCCAGGAACAGCTGGAGTTCATGGCGATGCACGACCCCCTGACCCAGCTCCCCAACAGGGCCTACCTGATGGAACAGATGGATCACGCGATGGAGCGTGCGGCACGCTCGGGGCAGCGGGTCGCCGCCATATTGCTTGACCTCGACGATTTCAAGACCGTCAACGATTCCCTCACCCACCGCGTCGGGGACCTGCTGCTGCAGCACGTGGGGCGGACGCTGCGCGAACACACCCGCAGGACGGACACGGTCGCGCGGATCGGCGGCGACGAGTTCGTGCTCCTCGTCGAGCAGCTTCAGGACGGGGAGGAGCTGATCATCCTGCTGGAGAAGATCCAGCAGCAGCTTGCGGTGCCTTTCGAAGTCGACGGCTACCTGCTCAACCTGAGCTGCAGCCTCGGGGTGGCACTCTACCCCGATGACGCCGACAGCAGCGACCGGCTGCTGCAGTTCGCCGATACGGCGATGTACAACGCCAAAAAGCTGGGCAAAAACCAGTTCGGTTTCTTTACCGAAGAGCTCAATACGGCGATCCGCCACAAGCTCGAGATCGAGAACGAGCTCAAACAGGCGGTCGATAACGGGGAGTTCTCGCTGGTCTTCCAGCCGATCGTGCGGCTCGAAGAGGAGCGGACCGTCGGTTTCGAGACCCTGCTGCGCTGGAACTCCGGCCGGTTCGGGATGGTCCCCCCAGACCATTTCATCCCCATCGCGGAGTCCACGGGCTTTATCGGCATGATCGACAACTGGGTGCTCTGCCAGATGCAGGAGGTACTCGCGGACAGGGCGCTGGACGGCTACTACTTCACGGTCAACATCTCCTCGAAACAGTTCTCCCAGCGCAACTTCATGCACAAGCTGCTGGAGTGCTTCAAGGAAACCGAGGTGCGCGACCGGATGGTGATCGAGGTGACGGAGACCGCCATCATCGACAATATCAACCATACGAAATCGGTGCTTTCTGGTCTGAAGGACCGGGGGTTCAGGATCGCGATCGACGACTTCGGCACGGGCTACTCGTCGCTCTACTACCTGAAGCATCTTCCCCTCGACTACATCAAGATCGACAAATCCTTCGTCATGGACATGGAGACGGACGAGAACGACCGCATCATCACTGACAGCATCATCTCCATGTCACGCCAGCTCAACCTGCTCGTCGTCGCCGAGGGGGTGGAGACGCAGGCACAGATGCGCTACCTGCAGTCACGCTCCTGCCACCTGGGGCAGGGGTACCACTTCGCCAAGCCGTTGACCCTCGACGAGGCCAAAACCCACTGCGAACGGGGGGCCTGAGCGCTCCTACTCCGGATAGATCATCTTTTTCGTGACGCCGCCGTCGACGACGAAGTTCTGGGCGGTAATGAAGCCCGCCGCGTCGCTGCAGAGGTAGGAGACCATTGCCGCGATATCCTCGCTGCGGCCGACCCGCCCGGCGGGGTGGAAGTCGTGGTCGAGGCCGCGCAGGCTTTCGGGGTGGGCGTGTTCGATCCAGCCGGGGCTGACGGCGTTGACCCGCAGCGGGGCGAGGCTCATCGCCAGGGCATGGGTCAGGGCCAGAATGCCCCCCTTGCTGGCGCTGTAGGCCTCGGTATGGGGTTCGCTCATCAGGGCGCGGGTGGAGGCAATGTTGACGATGCAGCCGTTCGAAGCCGCCAGTGCCGGCGCCAGCCGCCGCGCGAGCAGAAAGGGGGCGGTGAGATTCACGGCGATCACGCGCTCCCACGCCTCCAGAGGCAGGGCGAGGGGATCGTCCCCGGCGCTGGTGGCGGCGTTGTTGACGAGGGCGTCGAGCCGGCCGACAGATGCGCAGGCCGCTTCAATGGCGGCGGGGTCGGCGAGGTCGCACCGCAGCGGTGCGAACCCCTCCGCCTCCGCCGCTTCCCGGAGGGTCTCGGCGTCATGGTCGAGCCCGACGACCTCCCACCCCTCCGCAACGAAGCGGCGCGCGATCGCCCGCCCGATCCCCCGGGCGGCCCCGGTGACGAGGAGGCGCTTCATTTGACGAGCCTGTAGACGGCGGAAAAGTCCTCGCCGGAAATCCCCGCGTCGAAGGTTCGGGCGAAGAGCTCCTTGGCCGCGGCGGCGGTGACGAGGGGCTGCTTCTGCTCGTAGGCGAGGTCCTGGAGGCAGTGGAGGTCCTTGTAGATAAGGGCGGCGGAGAAGTGGGTCGCAAAATCCTCGTCAAGAAGCTTCTGTTTCTTGGCGTCGAGCACCAGCGACTTGCCGCCGCCGACGGCGAGGATGTCGAGGACGTCGCCCTTGGGGATGCCGCTGCGTTCGGCGACGCTCAGGGCCTCGGCCAGGGTTGCCATAAAGCTTCCCAGGGCGAGGTTGTTGACCAGCTTCATCTTCGTCGCCAGGCCCGGCGCGCCGAGGTAGAAGCGGTGCTGGGCGAGTTGTCCGATAAGGGGGAGCAGCCGCTCGTAGGTTTCGGCGCTGCCACTTGCCAGAAGGGTAAGCGCCCCCTGCGACGCCGGGACGACGCTGCCGAGGACCGGCGCTTCGAGGTACTCCGCCCCGGCTTCGGCGCAGCGTTCGTGAAAGCCGACGACGTCGCGGAAGTGGTTGGTCGTGAGGTCGACGACGCATTTGCCGCTTATGTCGCCGGCGAGAAGGGCGTCGAGGATGGTGTCGACGCCGGTGCTGTCGAAGAGGCAGAGGAAGATGACGTCGGCGGCCTCCGCGACGTCGCGGGGGGAGGCGGCGACGGTGGCGTCAAGCCCCTCGGCTTTGCCGGGGGTACGGTTGTAGAGGGTGAGGGCATGGCCGCAGTCGATTAGGCGCGAGGCGATGGCGCGGCCGAGGTGGCCCAGGCCGATGAATCCGAGGTTCATGGAACTCCTTTGTCGGGGTAGTCACTGCGGCGCCGGTCAGGGCGCCGCCGGTAACAGCAATGATAGCAGACGCAGAGGCGGCATGGGGATGCCGTCGCAGCGGTTTCAGCTTTTTCTAATCCGGAGCCGCCGCGCCAGCCAGAGCAGCAGCGCGAGCCCCAGCAGTACGAAGCTGACTCCGCCGAAGAGAAACTTCGCCGCCGTGGCGAAGCCGGCGGCGGTGGCGGCCGCGGTGAGCGGTTCGGGGTAGTGGCGCAGCAGCGCAAGGACGAGGAGGTTCTCCGTGTAGTCGCACGCCGTCATCGCCAGCGGCACGAGCCCGGCATAGGGCCAGAAGCGCCCGCGCAGACGCAGGGTGCGGAAGAGCAGGGTCAGCGCGACGGCGAGCAGGCCGCCGAGCAGAACGGGGTAGAGCAGGTCGCCCATCAGGATGGTGTGGTAGACCTCGCGTCCCTCGGCGCCGAACTGCTCCAGGCGTTCGTAGGCTTCGGCCGCCGTGTAAAAGAACTCCGTATCGAGAATGCCTCCCTCCTTGGTATACGGGGCGATCCGTTTCAGGCCGAAGGGGACGTCGCCGTAGAAAAAGAGGGGAAAGTAGAGGGCATAGGCCAGCAGCCAGAGCGCGAAGCTCCGGGGGGAGGCGACGCGCTGCACGAGGCGGGCGAGTGCCTTCATGCCGGGCTCCTAGAAGCGGGCGTGGGGGATGGGATGGTGTTCGACGACGAAGTCGATATCCTTGTCGCCGCGGCCGCTGAGGTTGACGAGGATCGTCTGCTCTTTGTCCAGGGTTTTGGCCAGCTTCATCGCGTAGGCGACGGCGTGGGCCGACTCGAGGGCGGGGATGATCCCCTCCAGCTGGGAGAGTTTGTAGAAGGCGTCGACCGCCTCTTCGTCGCTGCAGAGCCCGACTTTAGTGCGGCCGATCTCCTTGAGGTAGGCGTGTTCGGGTCCGACGGAGGGGTAGTCGATCCCCGAGCCGATGGAGTAGACGGGGGCGGGTTCGCCGTTGGCGTCTTTGAGCATGATGGAGTTGAAGCCGTGCATCACCCCCTCTTCGCCGTAGGTGAGTGTCGCGGCGTGGTCGCCGAGCTTTTCGCCCCGGCCCGTCGGCTCGACGCCGTGCAGGGCGACCCCCGCGTCGTCGATGAAGCCGGAGAAGATCCCCATGGCGTTGGAGCCGCCGCCGACGCAGGCGACGACGTGGTCGGGCAGCCGCCCCTCATGCTCGGCGAACTGCTCCTTCGCCTCGAAGCCGATGACGGACTGGAAGTCGCGCACCATCATGGGGAAGGGGTGCGGCCCGACGACGGAGCCGATGCAGTAGATGGCGTTGATTGGGTCCTCGAGGTAGGCTTCGAAGGCGGAGTCGACGGCCTCCTTGAGGGTCTTGAGGCCGTGGGTGGCGGGGACGACCCTGGCACCGAGGATCTTCATGCGGACGACGTTGGGATGCTCCTTGGCGATGTCCACCTCGCCCATGTGGATCTCGCACTCGAGGCCGAAGTAGGCCGCTGCCGTCGCCAGGGCGACCCCGTGCTGGCCCGCCCCCGTCTCGGCGATCACCTTTTTTTTGCCGAGGTGCTTGGCGAGGATCACTTCCGCCATACAGTGGTTGAGCTTATGGGCCCCGGTGTGGTTGAGGTCTTCGCGCTTGAGGTAGATCTTCGCCCCGCCGCACTGCTCCGTCAGGTTCTTTGCGAAGGAGACGGGGGTCGGCCGCCCCTGGTAGTGCTTGCGGACGTGCTTGAGCTCCTCGATGAATGCCGGCGAGTGCTTCAGCTCGTTGTAGGCCTGCGTGATCTCCGCGAAGGGCCCCTCCAGTTGCGGGGGGATGAACGATCCCCCGAATCTTCCGAAATATCCCTTCTCGTCCGGATGTGTCTCCAGGTATGATGTGCCCATATGCGCTCCTTTGAACAGTTTGTGCCGACTATTATAGTGCGGTCAGTTGAATTGCATTTGAAAAAGGGGGAGGGTTCGGGCCTGCTATAATAATCGGAAAAAAAGGGAGTCGCCATGATCCGTTTTTCGCGCGCGCTGCTGGGGCTCTGCTTCGCGGCGGCGCTCTTCGCCGAACCCGTTCCGGAGCGTTTCGTCGACGTCCAACGCGTCGTCCCCGACGTCGTGCTGGAACTGCGCTACTACGGGGAGGATAACTTCGTCGGCCGCCGGGTCGACGGCTACGAGAAGCCCGTCTGCTACCTGACCCGCCAGGCGGCGGAGGCGCTTAGGGAGGTGCAGGAGGAGCTGCGCCCCTTCGGAATGGGCGTGAAGCTCTTCGACGGCTACCGGCCCCAGCGCTCCGTCGACCACTTCGTTCGCTGGGCTGAGGACCTGCAGGACAGGAAGATGAAGGCGCGCTACTACCCCGACGTCAAAAAATCGGAGCTCTTCGAAAAGGGGTATATCGCGGCCCGTTCGGGTCATTCGCGGGGCAGCACCGTCGACCTGACGCTGATGGATCTCGCTTCGGGAAAAGAGCTGGATATGGGGACGGGCTTCGACCTTTTCGGTCCTGTATCGTGGCCCACGAGCATGGCGGTGACGCCCCAGCAACGCGCCAACCGGCTGCTGCTGCGTGTGCTGATGCTGCGCCACGGCTTCCGCCCGCTGAAGGAGGAGTGGTGGCACTTCACCCTGGAGCAGGAGCCCTTTCCCGAGACCTATTTCGATTTCCCGGTGAAGTAGCGCCGCTTTTCAGCGCTTCGCCGCCTGGACGTGCATCCAGTCACGGTCCTCGGAACGCCCGAGGCTGAGCCACCCCTCCCGTTCCCACAGCTCCCACCAGGGGTCGAGGTCGGGGTGGGCGAGGCTGGCCCGGGTGCTGTTCCACTGCAGGAGGTTCCGGGAGGGGTACCAGTCGATGGCGATCCCCCAGGCGTGGGTCGACCACGCCGAGAGGCTGCCGCGTTTCTTCCGGCAGTTGAAGCTGCCGCCGTAGCGGTCGAGCCCGAAGGCTTTGATCCCGTCGGGACCGTAGAGGGCGTAGGCGCTTTCGAGGATTCGCGTCAGGCTCTCTTCGAGTTTTTCGTGGATTGCGATGGCGCGCGTCGTGCTGTTCAGGTCCCAGTCCAGGCGGAGTTCCCAGGGGCAGGTGACCTTCACGGTGCGGGCTTCGCAGGGCTCGCCGAAGTAGTCGACCAGCGCTTCGTGGGTCTCGAGGGGGAAGCCGTGGGGATTGGCCCGGACGGGGATGATATCGCCGAACCCCCGCGGCAGGCTGCCGGTGCGGGTCAGCAGCCTTAGCCGTTCCGAGGCACTGCGGGTCTGCGGCCCGTAGAAGCCGTCGATCGTTCCCGCGTCGATGTCGTGTTCGTGGCAGAAGAGCTGCAGGCAGGCGATCGCGCGGCGTTTGCTCTCCCACGCCTGCCACCCCTCGGGGAGTTCGGCCCGGCGCGCTTCGAGTGCGGCGCTGACGGCGGCATCGGTTTTCGATCCCCGTTTGCCGTCGTTATCCCCCGCGTAAAGCCCCTCGGCTTTCAGATAGTGCTGCAGGATCTTGATATCGCTCTCATTCATGGTTGCCTCCTTGTGAGGATTGCATCCTTTACTGTAACATATTTATTGTTGCATTGCGTGAAATGTCGATGGTAATGGCACCGGACGCGAAGCGGTTACAAAGGCGGGGCCGTCACGGCTGCAGGAAAGCCGCTTTGAAAAGCCCTTTGATAGTGTCGTTGAGGCCGTTGGAGTTGAAGAGGATCAGCTCGCGGTAGTAGCGCTGCAGCCGCCGCTCGGAGAGGATGGAGGAGCCGCCGCGCAGGATCATGCCCGTCGTGACGATCTCCCGGACGAGCGCAAAGAGCGTGATGCGCAGGCGGTCCATCGTCTCCCCGTCGTCGGTCGCCATAAAGGCCTCTTTCTGCATTTCGAGCCGGCGGGCCGCCTCGCGTTTTACGTCGTCGTCCTCCAAGGCGTCGACCGCCCCGAGGCCGAGGCCGTAAAGGGCGAAATGGACGGTCTTGGAGACGGATTTCTGCCGGGTATAGTGGCCTATGGGGTGGGCACTGACGATCTGCTCTTCGGGTACTTCGTAGTGGTCGAGGTCGATGTCGACGGTATTGAGGCTCGCGCCGACGAAGGTCTCGGCGGGCGCGCCGATCGCAAAGCCCGGCTGCGGTGCGAAGGGGACGACCGCCTGCAGCTCTTCGCCTTCGTGGTGGAAACCGATGACGAGGCTGTCGAAGATGCCGTAGCCGCTCGCCCAGGTGAGACGGCCGCTGAGGCGGTAGCGGCCGCCCGCTTTTTCCGAGCCGACGACGGTGCGGGGGGCGCGGAGGTGGTTGACGGCGATGCCGCAGCGCCTGCGGTAGTAGCGCTCCGCCTCCGCAAAGCCGTTGCTCTGCATGATGCGGTTGGCGGCGAGGATCTGCACGGCGAGGAAGGCGAGGCTGCCCGAAGCGGCGGGCAGGGTGGCGAAGAGGTCGAACTTCAGTGCGTTCTGCAGCGCCGGGGGGTAGGCGTGAAGGTCGAAGAGGCCGGCGTCGTAGGCCGTGCCGAAGGCCGCCTCAAGTAGGAGGGTGTCGCCGTCGAGGCGGTGCAGCGGCAGCTTTTGCAGTCTCTCCAGGGTATCGTGCAGCTTTTGGCGGTAGGCCCGCTGCTCCGGCGTCAGCGTCGCGTCCTCCGTCATGCTCAATCGGTCGGGTTGGCGTAGAAGACGTAGGTGTCGAAGCTGCCGATCTCGAAGTAGATCTTCTTCTCCCCCTTGTCGACCTTGTAGTTAAAGTCGGTGTCGAGGACGCCGTAGCCGTAACGGTAGGCGCGCTGCTGGCCGTCGTCGGGGCTCGCCCCCGTCGTCAGCTTGTCGACCTTGAGAAAGCGCATCACCAGTTTTTCGCCGGCGTAGACGTCGAGGACCCCGTTGGTCCCCGTCCAGTTCTGCAGCCCCCGGCTGAGCTTGTTCTGGGTCTCCTGGGTACAGCCGCCCAGAAGCAGCAGGGCCGCAGCCGCGGCCGGAATCAGTCGTTTCATCGCGCGCTCCTTGGTGATGGAATAGCGGATTATAGCGTGTTTGGCGTGTTGACCCCGGCAGAAGCCCCGAACTGCCAAGAGGGCGGTTCGCAGTATAGGGGGCTAGTCGGGTTGTCGGGCCGTCGTCGTCATGGCCATGCTTTTCCAGTCGTGTAGGCCGCCGCGGTACCATTTGAGCTTCTCGACGGGGTAGCCCATCCGCACGAGGGCCGAGATCGCGTTGGGCGACTGGCTGCACCACGGCCCGTTGCAGAAGAGCAGCAGCTCGGGGGCCTTGGAGAAGTCGAGGCTGCCGTCTGCGTTTTTGACGATCCGCATCTGGGTGAGAAAGGCGTCGAATTCCTCGGCGAAGAGGTTGGGTAGCATGATGACCTTGTACCAGATGTTGACCGCCCCGGGGATGGTCTCGCGCTCGTACCAGTCGCTCGAACGGCTGTCGAGGAGCATCTTCTTGCCGTCGGGCCGCATCGCCTTCACGAAGGCCATTGTCTCCAGTTCGCCGAAGGTCTGCACCCCCTCCGCGGCCTGCATCATCGAGATCGTCCCCAGCGTCGTGACCAGGGGCTGGACGCAGAGCGGGGAGACCGATTCGCGCTTCCAGACGTTTTCGGGAAGGATGGGAATGCCACGGCACGCTTCGGGGATATGGCGCGTGATGACGTAGGTCTTGCCGTCGGCGTGGCGGACGTTGAGCCGCTCGTTTTGAAGCCACTCGAGACCGGAACCGTAGAGCAGTGTTGTCGCGAACAACAGGCAGAGGTAGCGCATGGGAGACTCCT
>QKCD01000097.1 GCA_003245815.1 Sulfuricurvum sp. | reverse complement strand
TGGCTCTCCGGATGGCTCGGGACGGCGCGGGACTACCGCTGGCCCGAGGTGCGGTGGCGGGCGTTCCTGCAACGCGCCTACGGCCTCTACCGGGCACTGGGGACCAAGGGGGCTATGGAGGAGGTGCTGGGACTCTACTGCGACTACGCCTTCACGATCGACGAATTCGAAAGTGACACCTTCCGGAGCCGCCCCTTCGAATTCTGCGTGCGGGTCGATGCCGAGCAGCTCAAGGACCCCGTGGAGATCGAGGTGATCGAGTCGATCATCCGGACGTTCAAGCCCGCGCATACGCGCGGCCGCCTGAACGTGAAGACGGCACCGGACTTCGTCGTCGGCGAGAGCGTTCTCGCCACCCATCTGAATATCAAGTAACCCTGAGAAGGAGCGAGCATGGCCGAGAAATATTGTGACCAACTGAACATCAACACCACGGGGTGTGCCTCCGGCGGGAAACCGACCCGGAACAACTACTTTACGGGGAAACTGATCGGGGCGGACGACCTGACGCTGGAGCAGGCCTACGTCAACGACAAGATGCGCCGGATGAACAGCGAGACCGCCGGCTGCGGCGTCATCCGCGGGCTGACGGTGGCGAAGTTCAGCAACAGCGACCTGACGATTACCCTCAACGCCGGTGCGGGCATCGACGGCTGCGGGAACCTCCTCATCCTGCGGGAACAGACGACCTTTCGCCTGCCCGAAACCCTGGACGAGGGAGACTACGTCTACCTGAAATACCGCGAACGCGGCGACGAGAAGGTGGGGATCGTCGACGAAGCCTCCTGCAGCGAGGAGTGCTGCTACAACCGGATCGTCGAGGATATGGAGGTCCACGTTGACCGCTCCCTGCTGGTGTCGGGCCCGGAGACGATCTGCGCCGAAACGCGATCGCCGCTGCGGCGCGCCGGCACTGCCGGCGTCAGGGAGACGCTCAAAGCGCGCAGCACCGCGCCCCTGCTGCTGATCGGGCGTTACACGCGGGGCTTCGGCAAGCGCTGGAACGTCGACGTCTCCCAGCGCCCGCAGCTGCACACCAACGCCGAGCTCTCGGAGCTGCTCTGCCGTATCGAACAGAACCACGTCAGCAGCCTCAACGGCAGGCACGGGGACCTTACGGCCGTCACGACGGTCAACAATGCCCTCCCCGACGCCTCCGGGGCCCTCTCGATCGTCGCGGGGAACAACATCACCGTTGCCAGCGAAGGCAACACGATCACCATCTCCGCGCGCAGCGGGTTCCATGCCGAGTACGCCTTCAGCCTCGAGGCGGGCAAGAGCCGCGAGATCACCCACAACAGCGGCCACTTCCCCGCTGTCGACGTCTACCGGCGCGTCCGCAGCAACAGCAAGGTAGCGGTACTGGAGAGCGAACTGCTCAAGGTGGCGGCCGATCTCAATGTCGAGAAGGGTACCTACCTGAAAGCGATGGAGACCGAGCCCCTGGCCCTGCACCTCGAGGCGACGACGGAGAGCTTCAACCGCAAAAGCCGCAAGAACATTATCAACACCCTCAAGGACGTCCAGGTACAGGACTACTCCAAGGGGGTCCTAGATATCCTTGACCGGCCGCTGGCAGCCCACCTGGACGCCATCGTGCTGCAGCCGCTCTACAGCTACGAAAAGATCGTCGGCCAGAGCGACCCCGCCATGAAGATCGAGGTGCGCCACACCGGCAACAGCACGGTGCGCATCACCAACCAGGGCAGCACGAGCATCAACCTTTTCGTGATCCTCAATACCTGAGAGCAGGAGAGCGTCATGCAGCTCAGGGCGGAGGCGAAACGACCCGAACGCGACACGGCTCCCGCCCGGCGGCCGGAAACGGTGCCTGCCTCCGACGTGCACAACACGGACGCGCTTACCCGCTACCGTGACGCCCTGGGCAACCGCGCCGTCGAGAGGCTGGCCGCGGAAGAGGGGCGGGCAACCCCCTTCGAACCGCGCCGCAGTGCCGAAGCCGAAAGCGGCAGCGAAGCGCCGGCGGCCCCTTCGGAACCCGCCGCCGGGAGTGTGGAGAATGCCGCCCCCGTCGCAGAGGGGGAGCCCGGCGTGGCACTGGCCCTGCCCGAAGCGGCCGAAACCGCCGAGGAGGCGGGGGCGGCGATCGAACCGGTGACGCTGGAGGGGCGCTCGGAGGAGGCCCTGGGCCATTTCGCCGACGCTTCGGCTTCTCAGGTGGCCGCCGCCTACCCGGGGCTGGGCGGCACCCTCAACGCCAAGCTCGGCGACGAACGCGCGGAAGCGGCAAAAAACGCCCCCGTCCTCGCCGCCAGGAGCGACGCCTCCTCCAAAGAGGCCGGCGGCACGGAAGCGGTCGCGCTGCCGCCGGAAGGCGGATCCGCCGAACTCCCCACCGCGCCCGAACCCGCTCCAGCGGTTCCCGCCCCGCACCGGGACCTCGCGCCGCCGCCCGACAACGCGCCGAGCCGCCGCTTCGTCGACGCCCAGGGGGGCGGAGGATTCCTGGAGTGGTTCAAAAAGCGCTTCGAAAGCTTCTTCCAGACCATCAAGACCCGCGACCCCGGCGTCAACACCCGCGCCGGCAAGGCCCCGAAGGTCGCCCTGGAGGGGCAGGCGGACCCCGCCCGAGCCGACGGCGAGAAGGCCAGGGCGCAAAGGGAGGTGACCCAGGGGCGCGACGCCCTGGCGAAAACGATCTCCGAACACCCCGGACAGCAGAAGATCCAGCCCAAAAACGTTGATACGAAGCAGCCGGTCATCCTCGCCGGAGAGGTCGGGGCCGCCGCACCGACCCAGGCAGAGGCGGGGATGGCCGATTACGCCGCCGTGGCGCTCCCCAAGGAGGTACGCCGCCACGCGGACGAACTGCTGCAGCCGGTTCTCTCCAAGAGCCTCGGAACGCTCAAGAGCCGTTCGAAAGAGGCGGCGCAGCGCAAGGAGAAGGAGCGCCAGGCGCGGGTGGCACGGGCCGATGCGGAGGTCAAAACGCTCAACACCCGGGCGACCGGCGAGCAGCGGCGGATCGTTGCCGCACGCCGCAGGGAGGTCGCCGACGAGCAGAAACGGGGGATCAAGGAGGCCTACGACGGGGTAAAACGCTTCAGCGCCGACGCGAAGACGGAGCGGCAGCGGATCCGGAAGGGGATCGACGCGAAGGTGAAGGCGGCCGACGGCGAGGCGCGCAAGGAGCTCGAGAAGGGGGAGAAGGCCGCCGACCGGATCAAGCAGGAGAAGGAGAAGGAAGCGGCGGCGAAGAAGGAGCAGCTCAACCGGGCGCGGAAGAAGAAGTCCTGGTGGCGCCGGGCCGTGGACGCGGTCAAAAGCGCCGTGCGGGCGCTGACGAAGGCGATCGACGGCATCTTCAACGCGATGCGCAGGCTGGTCAAGAAGGCGATCGACGCGGCGAAGAAGCTGGCGATCAGGGCGATCAACGCCGCCCGGAAATGGGTGATCAAAAAGCTCGAGGCCTTCAGGAAATGGGCCAAGTCGATGGTCAACAAATACGTCAAGAAGTACTTTCCCAAGCTCGCGAAGAAGCTCAACAAGGCGATCGACGCCGTCGTCGACCGTGCCGTCAAGACCGTCAACAAGGTGGCCGACGGCCTCATCCGCGGGGTCAAGGCCCTCGCCAAAGCACTCTCCAAGGCGCTGGACAAGATCCTCTCCGTCTTCCAGACGGCCCTCAAGGCGGCGGTGCAGATCGCCGGGGCGCTGTTGACGGGGGACTTCGCCGAAGCCCTCAAGGTCGCCATCCAGGCGGCCTGCGACATCGCCGGCATCGATTCGAAACCGATCTTCGGCTTCTTCGACCGCGCGGGCGCGGCGCTGATGCGGATTCTGAAGTCCCCGGTGCGCTTTTTCAAAAATCTCGTCAAGGCCGTCGGCAACGGGATTCGAAACTTCGTGAAGAACATCAAAAAGCACCTGATCGCGGGACTGATCGGCTGGTTGACCGGGGCGCTCTCGGAGGCGGAGATCGAACTTCCCAAGAAGCTCGATTTCCGGGGGATACTCTCGCTGGCGCTGCAGATCCTCGGGCTGACTTACGCGAATATCAAGGCGCGGATCATCAGGAAGGTGCCGGGGGCGGCCAAGGTCTTCGACGCCGTCGAGAAGGGGCTGGCGGTTGTCAAGGAGATCGCCCTGCACGGCCCTTCGGCGCTCTGGAAACAGATCAAGGCCGCGCTGGGGAACTTCAAGGAGATGGTGCTCTCGAGCATCCGCCAGTTCGTCATCTTCACGGTGGTGAAGGAGGGGATCACCTGGCTGCTGGGGCTGCTCAACCCCGCCGGGGCGCTGGTGAAGGTGATCAAGCTTCTTTTCGACTTCGTCATGTTCCTTGTACAACGCTTTGCGCAGATCAAGGATTTCATCCTCTCCGTCTACAACTCCCTCGCCGCCATCGCATCGGGCAGCCTCGCCGCCGCGGCCAAGGCGGTGGAAGGGGCGCTGGCGAAGAGTCTTCCCGTGGCGATCAGCCTGCTCGCCTCCCTGGCCGGCCTCGGGGGGATCGGCCAGAAGGTGAAGCAGATCGTCGGCAGGGTGAGCCGCCCCGTCAACAGGGTGATCGATAGGGTGGTGGACAAGGCCGTCGCCTATGCAAAGAAACTGCTGGGGCGCGGAAAGCAGGGCGCGCGCAAAAGCGCCCGGAAACGGCCGGCGGGGGTCACACTGGACCGGACGCTGGGCAGCTCCATCGCCTTTGCCGCCGGGGGGGAACGCCACCGCCTCTGGGTCGTCAGGCAGGGGAACCGCATCACGGTGATGGCCGCCAGCGACAACCCGGGTCCGATCGCGGCACACCTGAAACGGTGGCGCGCCGCCGCCGGAGGACTCGACGCCGCGGCCAGGCAGCAGGCGCTGGGTCATATCGCCAAGGCGGAGACGCTCAACACGAAAGTCCTCAAGGAAGCGTCCGAGCAGCAGCAGATCATCAACGCCGCCCTGAAGGACCGCCAGGTGAGCAGCGCGGAGGCGAAAAAAGCGCAGCAGGCGGACCGGGAGACGGTAGCGGCAGAGCGGCAGCTGCAAAGCCACCTCGCGGCGCTTTTCGGCATCTTCGCCCAGGCGGAATCGAAACGGCTGCTGCAGAAGTTCCGGAGCCAGATCGCCGCGGCGCACCCCAAGGCGCGCGAACCGATCCGCCGTTCCATCGCGAAACGGGTCGAAAGGGGGCCGGTGAAGGCCGCGACCTGGACGGAGATGCAGAGGCTGCTGCGCAGCCCCGAATCCCTTGAAACGGCGCAGCTCTACCGCCGTCCCCTCGCCGGCGAGCAGGGCTACGGCCGGCAGCTCTTCGGCACGGGCGTGGGCGTCATGCTCGAGGCCGCCAAGACGGAGCAGGAGCGCTGGAAGGCGTACAAGGAGGCCAAAGGAGTCGCTAAGGACGCCGCGGCGGCGCAGCAGTTCCTCCGGGACCGGGTGGGGGTGATCCATGCCGGCAAGGCGAACAGGGCGGCGCCGCTGAAGGAGGGGCTGCAGGAACACGTCTACAATGCCAAGCTCGAAGGGGCGGTGAAGCTGAAGATGCGCGAATACCTGCTGGGCAGCCTGAAGCAGGAGGGCAGCGCCGAGCACGGGGAGTACGAGCCCGAAGCGCCGAGCCGCTTCAAGGTAACCGGCAGCGCTTTCACGGTCTTCTACCGCTACAAGAACAAGAAGGGGCACGCCAAACCTTTCGTCGCCCGCTTCGACTTCTCGGCGATCAAGAAGCGCCAGGTGACCCAGTCGACGCAGGGGATGGGCCTCAGCCTCAAGGAACGGGGCAGCCGGGGTCAGACCGTCAGCTCCGGCAAGCTGAAGGGGTACGAGAGCGCCGCAGACGCACCGCTGCACAGTGCCCACCTGCTGGCGGACTGGTTCCGCGGTTCCGGGTACCGCCAGGCGCTCAACCTCGTCGTCACCAGCGCCAGGTACAACCTCGAGGTGATGGGCGGGGCGGAGAAGAAGATCGCCGAGAGGGTGGAACACCACGACGAAGCGCACCGCGCGACGTCACTGTTCAACCTCAATGTCAAGGCGACGTGGGAGTTCCTGCCCGACAGCGAGATCAAGAAGATCGCCAGCGTCGACAGCATCGGCCGGCAGTTGAAGCAGGCGAACCTATTCGACGCCCAGGGTGCTTTGAACGCTTCGAAAGCGTCGCACGAGAAGCTCTACGCCATCCTCACGGGGGCCCAGGACCCCCGCCGAGTGCTCGGGGTGCGCTACAACGGCAAAATTACCGACCCCGCGGGACCGGCGCTTAAAGAGGAGATCGGCTGTGACATTTGGATGGGCGAACGTTTCGCTTTCGACAACACGAACAGCTGCCGCGATAAAAGTGCGTGAGATATCACATAATTAAAGCGGTTTTAAACCGTTTTGTGCAAAACTTGTTGTACATCCGAGTAGTAATGACTGATTGTATGGAACAAGTGCGTTTTATGTGTTGGTGAGAGTGAAAAAAAGCAGAAGCGTCCGACAGGTAGATCTGGGCGGTTTCGACAAATACTTTACGGATGGGACGGAAAAAACGGTCGAATGACGGAACGTGTGTCCACTTTGACGGGTTTTGTCGTCAGAACGTTGAAAGTACGTAAAAGCGGGAAACAGGACGTTGGTAACGGTTCGGTCTGGTTTGATGTGGCATGATTTCACAACGAGTTGAAAGTTACAGATAATTGGAATAGCGAATACGAAGCTCGGTCTATTTCCGTATAGCGGAATCGGCGCGACGTCGGCGGATTCGATGAAGTTGCCGGCGCAAGGCGAAAGCATGGCATCGTTTGGCACTGAAAATCTTAAGAAGTAGAAACGGTTAGGATATCAGCCGTAGCTTGGATGGGAGGGTTCGCGCCCTCCGATATCACCCCTCTTCAAAATCTCCCGGTCGACAGGCAAGACCGATTTTCTGACACTCTTTCTGAACCCCTTTCAAGAGCTCCTTCATCGTGACAGGCGTATCGTGTCCCGCAGCGTCGAACGCGGCGTAGAGTACGGCGTTGCGGATATTGGCGCCGCTGAGCTTGAAGCGGCGGGCCAGCAGGGAGAAGTCGACGCCGCGGTGGGGCAGGGTATCGGCCAGCACCCGCCGCCAGATCGCCTCGCGGTGGCGTTCGTCGGGCATCGGGAAGTCGATGATGAAGCGCAGCCGCCGCACAAAGGCGTCGTCGACGTTCTCCCGGAAATTGGTCGCCAGGATCACGAGCCCGTCATAGGCCTCGATCTTCTGAAGCAGGTAGCTCACCTCGATGTTGGCGTAGCGGTCGTGGGCGTCTTTGACCTCGGTGCGCTTGCCGAAGAGGGCGTCGGCCTCGTCGAAAAAGAGGATGACGCCGGAGGATTCGGCCGCGGCAAAGATGGCCGAGAGGTGCTTCTCCGTCTCGCCGATGTATTTGCTGACGATCTGGGAGAGCTCGATGCGGTAGAGCTCCAGGCCGAGGGTGTTGGCGAGGATGGAGGCGGCCATGGTCTTTCCCGTGCCCGAAGCGCCGGAAAAGAGGACGCCGATCCCCCGGCTCTGGAAGAAGCGTTCCAGCCCCCACTCGCCGAAGACACGGTTCTGCTGGTGGTAGTGGAGGAGGATCTCTTCAAGCTGCACCTTCTGCGCCTCGGGCAGGACGATGGCATCGAGGGTGTTGGAGGTGGCGAGGCGCTGGGCATAGCCACCCAGGTCCGTGCCGATACGGGAGCGGCAGGCCCGGAGCAGCGCGTCGCGGTCGACAGGTTTGCCCAGGAGCGCGCGTGAATGCAGAAGCCGCCGGACATCCTCGATCTCGTCGCGGCTGAAGCGGAAGAGGGCGGCGAGCCGCGGGGCCTCCGTTTCGGCGAGTCCGGCGTCGAAGGCCGCGATGCACTCCCGCCACGCCTGCTCCAAAGAGGCCGGGCCGACGGGGGCGCAGGGGAGGGCGTGGAAGAGCTGCTCTGCGGGGAGGCGGTGCGGCCGCCAGGGGAGTTCGGTGGAGAAGAAGCTGAGCCACGCCAGCTGGCCGAGGTTCTCGAAAAGGAGCGGCTCCTCCCGCTGCGGGGATGCCGTGTAGGCGTCGAAGGCTTCGAAATAGAGCAGGGTGCCGGCGAGCAGGGCGTCCCGGCAGAGTGATCCCAGCAGCGCTTCGAGGGGGCGCTCCCGCATGGCCCTGGGGGTGTGGACGACCAGCAGCCCGAAACCGAAATGCGACGCGATCGCCAGGGCCTGCTCCCGCTTCTCCCCCTCGGAACGGCCGTAGAGATTCAGCAGGATACGCTGCTCTTGAGCGAGAGCCGCTTCGATAGGGGCGGCCAGCACCGCGGCGTCGCTCTTCTCCGGAAGCGGCGGGAAGATACGGCAGCACGCCGCGACGGCACCGTCGAGGCGGAAACTCCCCAGCAGGTAGTTGCGCAGGGAGGGGGCGACGCGAAGCGGGCGCCGGAAGAGGGAGTGCGACGCTGGCGCATCGCCGAACTCTACCAGCTGGAGGAGGAGCAGTTTCGAATCCGAGAGGAAGTAGCCGTAGAGCTCCTGCCCGGCTTCGGGCGTTTCGGCGAGGAGGGCGGCGAGCAGCTGCACCGTCGGGTAATTTCGGTTGAGGTCGTCCTGGAGGTAGGCGTAGATGCGTTCGTAGGCGGCGTCGAGTTCCGGGGCGAAGAGCAGCAGGAGGATCATCGTCTCCCGGGCGTTAAGCTGCAGTTTGCGGGCAACCCGCTCCAGGGCGTCGAGTCCGACCTGCTTCTCGGTCCGTGCCTCCAGAGTGCGGGCAATATCTGCTGTCGAGAGGTAGAAGGGGTTGAGTTCGCGGGGGGTGCCGCCGCCCTTTTCAAAGGCGCTTTTGAGCAGGGCGTCGAGTTGCTTGAAATAGGGCATCACGTTTTTTCCGTTGGCTGAATGGCGTCCATTATATACTTCCGAAAGTTTGATATTGTTAAAATCAGGGATATGCACGGACCGGGACGCACCCGGGAAAGGGAGGCACGGGATGAAACTCTTTGAAGGATTGCTGGGCTACGAAGCGCTCCTGATGGCACTGGGGGCGCTGCTCTTTATCGTGCTGGTGGGCATCATGCTCTTTTACGTCGTGAAGGAGCGGCCGATCAAACCGCTGTTGGCCTTCTTCGCCCTGCCGGTGCTAATGATCGGCTTCCCCGGTATCGAAAAGGTGAAGTTCGGCGACAGCGTGGAACTGGTCACGAAGAGCCTCGAAGTACTGGAAGCGAACCCCGACGATACGGAGGCGCGTGCCGCCCTGCAGAGCGAAATCCAGGCGATCGAGGGGCGCGTACTGACGGCGCAGACGAAGCGTCTGGTACTCGAGGCGAAGGCCGTGCTGCAAAAGCCTTCTGAGAGCAAAACGCCGGGAACGCTCAAACCGGCCGTGACGCCGCTGAAGGTGAAGCCACTGACGGGTACCCTCACCCCCGTACGGCCGTCGACGCAGCCCTGATGCGGGCATGAAATATTTACTTTTTTGCAATACGCTTGTTCTTAGGAAGCTAGGATGAACCTGAAAAACAAGATATTGCTGCTGTCGCTCCTCTTGGTCTGTACGGCTTCCGTCGTGACGACCTATATCAGCTACACGCAACTGCGGTCGCATTTCTACCACATGGACGATATTGAGACCGAAACGCGGATCAAAAAATCCTACAGTGCCCTCGTCGAGGATACGCAACAGTTCTATATCAACCGCGCCTATGCAAACATGCGTTCCTACGGCATCAAGGCGGCACTGGCCGCAGGGGATCGCCGGCGCCTCTACGAATTGACCCTGCCGCGCTGGAAGACACTCCAGGCGGAAAACCCCTACCTGAAGTTCATGCAGTTTCACCGCGACGACGGCACCTCCCTGCTGCGGGTACATGACCCCGAACGGTCCGGCGATCCTATCGCGCTCCGGCGACCGATGGTCGCGTCGGTTCATACGAGCCGCAGCATCCAGAGCGGCTACGAAGAGGGGATGCACGGGCTGGGCTACCGGATCCTCGTACCGGTCTTTGAGGAGAAACGCTACCTTGGGGCCCTGGAGTTCGGGATCGACCCTGAATATTTCGTCCAGAAACTGCGCAAAATTTCGGGTCAGGAGACGGTACTCCTGCTCGACATGAACAGATCGGGCATCGGCAAAGCACCGCCCGTCGCATCGGGAGCGCGCTATTTCAAGACGATGCAGGCCGTCAACCCCGACCCCGGACAGCGCGAACTGCTGCAGGCCTACTCCGAGAAGGGGAGCCTTGTGCCGAAGCGGAAGATGGAACTCGGAGCGCGCGAATACCTCTTCACGACCCTGCCGCTGAGCAATTACCACCGCGACCGAATCGGCTCGATCCTCTTCATCACCGATACGACCGAACAGGCCCGCTACCTCTCGAACCTGCTCGGCAGCCACGTGATCGCGACGCTGCTGATCATCGTGGCGGTCGTACTGCTCTTCCAGGCGGGATATAAGCAGTTGCTCAAGCAGCTCACCTTTTCCGAACGCTTCCTCCAACTAGTCTTCAATGCCCAGAAGAACCTCGTCGTCGTCACCGACGGCAGGGAGATGCTACAGGCCAACAGCGCCGTCTTCGAGTTCTTCGGTTACGAAGATTTCAAGGCCTTCCGCAGCGAGCATGACTGCATCTGCGATTTCTTCGAGCAGGGGCTCCACGGGGAGTACCTGCTGCAGGAGGTTGACGGGCTCGTCTGGAGCGACTATATCCTGGAGCATCCGCACTCCAGCCACAAGGTGAAGATGGTGAAATCGGGGACTTCCCACATCTTCGCCGTGACGGCGCGGCAGATGCATTACGACGGGAAGACCCGGGTCGTCGTCGTCTTCACCGACATCACCGCCCTGGAACAGATGGCCAGGAACGACCCGCTCACCGGGGTGGCCAACCGCCGCTCCTTCGAACTGGTGCTGGAGAAGGAGCTTATTCTGGCCCGGCGGCACCACTACCCCCTGAGCCTCATCTATGCGGACGTGGACCACTTCAAGAGCGTCAACGACCGTTTCGGCCACCTGGTCGGGGACCGGGTCCTGGTGGGCGTGGCGGAACAGTTCAGCCGGCGGCTGCGTTCGAGTGACATGCTGGCGCGCTGGGGGGGCGAGGAGTTCGTCATCATGCTTTCGCATACCGATATCGGCAACGCCGCGGCGATCGCCGAGGAGCTGCGCGTCGGGGTGGAAG
>QKCD01000051.1 GCA_003245815.1 Sulfuricurvum sp. | reverse complement strand
GATCAACCACACCGTTTTGCCGTGTTTCAGGCAGCGCCGTCACGGTTCACTGCCTCCGAAGCGGAAGGGTGAGACCGATCAGACTTCGAGCACGACCTCGGGGTACTCGGCGGAACGGGTACCGGGAATCGGTTTGGTAGAAGCACCCTTGACCGTATAGACGAAGGCGATCTTCGGTTCGTCGGTCTGGTTGTCGTAGGCGTGGTGCAGTGTCCGGCAGTGAAACAGGATGACGTCGCCTTCGTGCAGGTCGTAATGCACTTTCTTCGCGATAAGCGCGTCGTTTTCCGGCAGCCCCGTCATAAAGCTGGTATCGGTATCGAACTGTTCCGGCCGGTATTCAAGTTTGTGGCTGCCGTTGATAAACTCCAGCACCCCGTTCTCCATGCGCTCTTCGCCCAGCGCCAGCCAGACGCTGACCAGGTTGTCGTTCTCGAAGTGCCAGTAGCGGCGGTCCTGGTGCCAGCGGCTCTCCGTGCTCTTGGAGGGCATCTTCGTCATAATGGAGTTGTGGTGCGCCAGTGTCAGGACCGGGGTGTCGTGCAGTACCTGCGCCAGCATCGGGCGGATCTCCCTGTCCGTCATCCACTCGCGGAAAATCTCGCGGCGGTCATAGACCTGGCGCAGGCGGCGCAGGGTCGAGTTGTTCGAACCCGTGTACTCCCCTTCCGTCTCAATCGGCGGCGTGCGCGCCTCGATCTCCTCTTTGGCTGCCGCCAGGATCGCCTCGCAGCGCTCCTTGTCGACAAAGCCGCGCAGCAGGATGTACCCGTCGCGCTCAAACTGCGCCAGCTGCTCCTCACTCAGTTTCATTTGCTCTCTCCCACCAACTGGTATCGGTCGATCGTCTCGTCATCAAGGTCGATCAGGCCCCGTGCGCGCAGGTCGGCAAAGACGTCCGCATCGCAGACGACGTCACCGGGCCACTCGCGTGTAAAACCGTCCATCGGGTCCTTGTTGGTCCCGTCGACACCGATCATCTCCTCCAGCCACACATCGCGCTGCGCGTCAATGTTGTTCGTCACCCGCCACACAAGCATATAGGGGTTGTTCACGTCATTCTGGCGCGTATCGACGAAGACGGCGATCGCGATGTGTCCCGATAGCGGCTTCAGCGCCTCGAAAAGTTCGCGCGCCGGGCGCTTCTTCTCGTACTGGATCACCGTCACCGGGTTCGCACTCTGCGTCATGTACTGCTTCAGCGCGACGACGTCGCTGTCGATCGTCTTCACCTTCTTCAGCAGCGCGGCGTCATCGAGCAGGTCGATCCTGCGTTCCACGACACTGCCCGTCGCGTCGATGCCGAGCTTCCCGCCGATGAGGGGCCTGCTCGCAGAGTGGTCCAGTGCATCGACGATCCCCGTCGTGATCGTCACGGCCTCCGGGCTGAGGCGGTCGAGGATATGCTGTGTGAGCGCCTCGTAATCCCCCAGCTCCGGGGCGCTTTCGTCGACGAAGAGGGCATGCTTGACGAAACTCATCTGCCCCACACCCCAGAGCGCATGCATGATCTGCAGGCTGTGGCCCGGGTACTGCGGCGCGATCTTGCAGAGGATCAGGTTGTGGAACACCCCGTTCTCCGGCATCTTGTAGTCTTTGAGGTCCGGCGCCTGCGTCTGCAGGAGCGGCAGGAAGATCCGCTCCGTCGGCAGCCCCATGTACTTGTCCTCGAGCGGCGGCTTGCCGACGACGGTCGCGTAGAACATCGGGTCGTTTTTCGCGGTAATGCGGCTTACCTCGAGCACCGGGTAGGGCTCTTTGAGGGTATAGTAGCCGGTATGGTCACCGAACATCCCCTCGATCTCCGTCACCTCCGGGTCGACCCACCCCTCGACGACGATATCGGCGTCTTCGGGGACGTGGATCGGGTTCGTCTGACACTTCACGAGCCGCGCGGGCTTGTTGCGGATGAAGCCGTAGAGCATCAGCTCGAAGATACCGTGGGGCAGCGGAGCCGTCCCGCACCAGGTATAGAGCGGGTCGCCCCCGATAGCGATGGAGACGGGCATCTTGCGGCCGGCTTTTTTGTACTGGTGGAAGAGGTGGTTTGAGTCTTTGTGGATCTGCCAGTGCATCCCCAGCCGCTTGTCATCGTAGACCTGCAGGCGGTACATGCCGACGTTGTGGATCTCGCCGTCGAGGCTCTGCGTGTAGACCTGTCCCATCGTGATGAACTTTCCGCCGTCATCCGACCAGGTCTTGAGGATCGGCAGCTCGGAGAGATCTGCAATCTCCCGGGTCTGGCAGGCCCCCGCGGATTTCAGGCGTTTGGGGAAGACATTGCGCAGGTCAAAGAGGAACTTGAAGGTCTCCAGCTTGTCCGAGAGCGATTTGGGCGGCTTCAGTTTCAGCGCCTTCTGCACCTTGGCCGCAATGGCGTCGGGCGTCGCGCCGAAAATCGTCTCGACGACGGCGTCGTTGGCAAAGATGTTCATCACGACAGGCATATCGTAGGTTTTGCCGAGTGCCTTGTCAACGGGGTGGGTGAACACGAGAATCTTCGGCTCGGCCTTCTTGATCTCCGCATAGGCGATATGCGGGATCTCGAGGTTGACGTCGAGGGGTTCGTCGATGGTCCTGATCCAGGGGGAGAGCGTCTCAAAAATCTTCATAATTCCGTATTGTATCCCAGAGCAACTCTAAAAAACCTACATAAGAACGGGGGATGCACTTTGAAAGGAGTATGACTAATTGAAATAATTAATATTACGGTTGCGCCCCCTGCGCTATAATTCCGCAAAAAACGGAGATCTTTATGAACGTAGTCAAGATTCGCAAATTCTGCCGCCCCTTCCGTATTCTCCTCGGTGCCGCCCTTATCGGCTACGGTGCCTACAGCGGCAACCCCTGGTTCTACCTCGGCGTCATCCCCCTCATCGCCGGCATCATGAACTTCTGTCCGCTCTGCAAAATCACCGGGCAGTGCAACATCATCTAACCCCCGATGTCACCGGGGGACGATGATCCGTTCCCCCTTTCCTTCACC
>QKCD01000086.1 GCA_003245815.1 Sulfuricurvum sp. | reverse complement strand
GGGGCGATAACGAGGAGGGGCAGATCCCCGTATCCCGGGCAATACGCGAAGCGCGGACCCGGATCTGGCACAACATCACCCAAAAGTGCTGCCTCCCCGCCTGGAGGGAAGCCGCCGTCGCCCGCGGCTTCGTCTCCAACATTGCCCTGCCCCTTTTCGAAAACGGCAACGTCTTCGGGGCGCTGAGCATCTACTCCGCCGACGCAGAGGCCTTCGATGAAGAGGAGGTTAACCTCCTTGAAGAGATGGCCGACGACCTCGCCTACGGCATCGCAACCCTGCGCACCCGCGCAGCGCATGACCAGTACGCGGCACAGCTGCGCCGGAGCCTCGAACAGTCGGTCCAGACGATCGCCGCAACCCTGGAGATCCGCGACCCCTACACCGCCGGCCACCAGCGGCGCGTCGCCGAACTGGCGACGGCCATCGCCCGGGAGATGGCGCTCGAAGCGGAGCAGGTCGAGGCGATCCATTTCGCCGCCATCATCCACGACCTGGGCAAGATCAACGTTCCCGCGGAGATCCTCGCCAAACCCGGTAGGCTCAGCGACCTCGAATTCCAGCTCATCCAGACCCACGCCCAGGCCGGCTACGACATCATCAAGGACGTCGCCTTCCCCTGGCCGATTGCCGACATCATCCGGCAACACCACGAAAAACTCGACGGTTCGGGCTACCCCCAGGGGCTCAAGGGCGAAGCGATCCGTCTCGAAGCGCGGATCATCGGCGTCGCCGACGTCGTGGAGGCAATGTCATCGCACCGCCCCTACCGCCCTTCCCTGGGCATCGAACCGGCGCTCGAGGAGATCCGCCGCGGCAGGAACATCCATTACGACGCCGTCGTCGTCGATGCCTGCCTGAGCCTCTTCGCCGACGGGCGTTTCGCCTTCAGCGACGCCTGAAGGCGTTCGAAGTGCTATAATAGCTCCCATCATCCGAACAAGGAGCATTATGACCGGCGGACTCTTTGCCATACTCGACGATATCGCGGCGCTGCTCGACGACACGGCCGCCATGAGCAAGATCGCGGCGAAAAAGACCGCGGGCGTCCTCGGCGACGACCTCGCCGTCAACGCGGAGAAGGCGACGGGCTTCCACGCCTCGCGGGAGCTCCCCGTCCTCTGGGCCATCACCAAGGGCTCGCTGCTCAACAAGCTCATCCTCCTGCCGCTCGCCTTTCTGATGAGCGCCTACGCCCCCTGGCTCATCGTGCCCATCCTGCTCCTCGGCGGCGCCTACCTCAGTTTCGAGGGGGTCGAGAAACTCCACGAGATGTTCTTCGGCCCCCACGGGGCGAAGCACCCCGCCGC
This sequence comes from Sulfuricurvum sp., assembly GCA_003245815.1. GTDB lineage: Bacteria > Campylobacterota > Campylobacteria > Campylobacterales > Sulfurimonadaceae > SZUA-415. The sequence goes on along the minus strand of QKCD01000086.1, from coordinate 1,682 downwards.
CGAGCTCGTGGCGCAGGAGGCCCCGCTTCTCGACGTTGAACGTTCCAAGATTTCATCCGCAGTGCGGACCGACTTCATCCTCTCCATCGAGATCGTCATGATCGCCCTGGGCACGGTGATGGGAGAGAGCCTGGCCGTGCAGTTCGCCGTCGTCAGCCTCATCGCCCTCGCCGCCACGGTGGGAGTCTACGGCTTCGTCGCCCTGATCGTGCGGATGGACGACGCGGGCTTCTACCTTATTGAGCGCGCCGAAGGGCGCACGGGGGTTGCCGCCCTCGCCTTCCGCAACAGCGGCAAGGTTCTCGTCGCCGCCCTCCCCCGCGTCATCCGCGTACTGGGGATCGTCGGCACCGTCGCCATGCTCCTCGTCGGCGGCGGCATGTTCGTCCACAACATCGAGAGCCTCCACCACCTGCTGGGCTTCCTGCCGCTGCTCGCCGCCGAACTGGTCGCGGGGCTGGTCGTCGGGGGCATCGTGCTCGGGGGCGTCGCCCTCTTCGGCAAACGTTCCGCCCCGCACACCTGACGCGCGGGCATCACACCCAAAGGAGAGACCATGGTCACCGACGGCAGAACGAGCGCAACGCTTCTGGGATTTTTCATCTTTCTCGGCCTGGGGGTGCTGGGCTACCTCCTCGCCGACGCCGCCGTCACCGTCAAGAGCTACGACCGCAGCGTGACGGTCAAGGGGCTGGCCGAACACGAGTACGTCGCCGACGTCGTCATCTGGCCCATCCAGTTCACGGCCGCGGACAACGATCTCGAAGCGCTCTATGGCCGGGTCGAGGCCAATACCCGCACCATCATCGACTTCCTCGAACAGCAGGGCATCAAAGGCGACGAGATCACCCGCGCCATCCCCTCCATCACGGACAAATCGGCCCAGCAGTACGGCCAGGAGCGCGGCGCCTTCCGCTACACGGCCGTCCGCAGCGTCACCGTCTACTCCAAACGGGTCGACGCGGTCCGCTCCGTCATGGGCGCGCTCTCGGAACTCGGCAAAAAAGGGGTCGTCCTCACCGGCGACAACTACCAGGCGAAGATCGAATACCTCTTCACGCGCCTCAACGAGGTGAAACCCTCCATGATCGAAGAGGCCACCCGCAACGCCCGGGAGGTCGCCGAGAAGTTCGCCGCCGACTCGCAGAGCCGCCTCGGCAAGATCCGCAAAGCCTCCCAGGGGCAGTTCAGCATCAACGACCGGGACAAGAACAACCCCCATATCAAGAAGGTGCGGGTCGTCTCCACCGTCGAATACTACCTCTCCGATTAAGTAGCGGGTGGCTTTCGCTCCGCCGCCCCATGCCATCAATGAAATCTTTAGGTTCCAGCCTGTAAAATCAACAGTACTATGTTATTTTGTGAGATTTCGGCAAATCCAGACCGATATCAGTTCATCATCGCAGCGGTGCTTTGGTACAGTATGGGGTATCGGCAAATTGTTAGAGATATAGATAAAAAAGGAAAGCCAATTTGAAAAAACTGTTATTTATAGCTGTAATTATAGTTGCAGGCTTGAGTTATTTTACAAAAAAAGCAGATACAAATTACGGGCCAATACCCACTGTCTCAATAAACAACGAAGATACGAAAAACAATACATATGTTGACAGCCCATCGAAGTATTATTGTGATGGACGTCAATATTGTAGTCAAATGCACTCATGCGAAGAAGCAATATT
>QKCD01000093.1 GCA_003245815.1 Sulfuricurvum sp. | reverse complement strand
CCTCAAGCAGCCGCTCACGGGTCGTGCCGCGCAGCAGGGGCTCGGAGGGGGTGAGCCAGCGCGTACCGTCGAAGAGGGCGATATTGGCGATGGTGGCGTCGGTCAGGCGGCCGTTTTTGACGATGACGATCTCGTCGGCCTCCCCCCGCGCTGCGAAGAGGGCATCGAGGCGGCTGCGGTCGGCGTACTTGAAGGCGTAGTCGATCGTATCGTCGACGACGGCCCGGAGGAAGCGGAAGCGACGGGGAGGATAGGGGTGGTAGGTGACGTCGGCCCCCTCGGCGCCGTAGAGGAGTCGGCAGCGGATCAGCCCCTCGGCAGGGGGGCGAAGCAGCGCGTCGATGTCAAACTCTCGATCGATGCCGAAGGCGTCGAGGGTGCGCCGCATCCGCCGGCGGTGGTATTCCAGGTGAAAGAGGCGGCCGTGCTCCGCTTTGATCGTTTCGAGGAACTGCACGGCCGTAAGCCTATTCGCTGAAGAGGGGGGTACTGAGGTAGCGTTCCCCGGTGTCGCAGAGGATCGTGACGATCGTCTTGCCCTGGAACTCCGGGCGCTGCGCGATCTGCATGGCGGCAAAGACGTTGGCCCCGGCGGAGATGCCCACCAGCAGCCCTTCGGTGCGGGCCAGTTTCTTGGCGGTGGCCATGGCGTCGTCGTTGCTTACCTGGATCACTTCGGCGTAGATGTCGGTGTCGAGGACGTCGGGGACGAAGCCCGCGCCGATCCCCTGGATCTTGTGGGGGCCCGGTTTGCCCCCGGAGAGGACCGGAGAGTCCTGGGGCTCGACGGCGGCGACGTAGAGGTCGGGGAGCTTCTCTTTGAGTACCTGGGAGGTGCCCGTCAGGGTACCGCCGGTCCCGACAGCGGCGACGAAGACGTCGAGCCGGCCGCCGGTGTCGCGGAGGATCTCCAGGGCCGTTGTCTTGCGGTGGACGTCGGGGTTGGCAGGGTTCTGAAACTGCTGGAGGATGATGCTGTTGTCGATGGAACGGTTGAGTTCTTCGGCCTTGTCGATGGCCCCTTTCATCCCGGCGGCGGCGGGGGTGAGAACGAGGTTCGCCCCGAGGGCCTTGAGGAGGTTGCGCCGCTCCAGGCTCATCGACTCGGGCATGGTGAGGGTGAGCTTCAGCCCCAGTGCCGCACAGACCGAGGCGAGGGCGATCCCGGTGTTGCCGCTGGTCGGCTCGATGATCGTCGTGTTGTCGTCGATCGCACCGGCCTCCATGGCGGTGCGGATCATATTTGCGCCGATACGGTCCTTGACCGAACTGGTCGGATTCATGAACTCGCACTTTCCGATGATCGTCGCGCCGCTTTCGCGGGAGGGGCCGTTGAGCCTGACAAGGGGCGTATTTCCGATAAGTCCGATAACGTTTTCAGCGATGTTCATGGAACTCCTTTTCCCGATTGAGTCGCACTATCATAATACGAAACAGTGAAAATGTCATCATACCCTACAGAATCAGTAGGGATTTTCTTTATCGGATGATGCCGCTGCCGCCCATATTGGCGACATGGATGATAAGGGTGGGGTGCCGGCGGGCGTAGTAGCGCATCAGCAGCCGCTGCAGGGTCGGTTCGATGGAGGGGGCGAACCAGGCGTTGTTGCTGATGGCGATCATGTAGCGCGGCTCCCCCCGGTAGAGCTCCTCGCAGGTCGCTTCGTAGCAGACCGCGTTGCGGAAGGTGACTCCCCGGACGGTGAAGTCGGTCGGTTCCGAGGCGCTGACGTAGTCGGAGGCCCCGTCGAAGACGGTGTCGTTGATGATCTTGTGCAGGAAGGCCGGCAGGGGGATGTACTCGCCGAAGGGGACGAGGACCATCTTCTTCGCCACGACGACTCGGCCGCGGTCGAAGAGGTAGGTGACGTTGTAGTTCTGCCCCGCCTCGAAGTAGAGCCCCCCGGTGACGATGGCGATCTCGTAGGAAGCCTCTTTCAGCCGCTTCAGGAGTTCAGGGTACATGTTCACGAACATCGGGAAGGCCGATTCGCTCAGGATCACCATATCATACCCCTCGGCAGCGGCCGCCGTGATGGCGGCGAAGTTCTCGGCGACGATTTGCGGCCGCCGGTCGACCTGCCACTTGACGTCCTGGGGAAGGCGGGTCTCGACGCTCTTGATCGCAAGGGACGGCATGGGCTTCTCGGCGGGGGCGTGCTCCAGCGCCCCAAGTAGCAGGAACAGCAGGGCGTAGCGCCAGGGCTGCCGCAAGGACGTGAAGAGGGTGAGGACGGCGAGGATCAGGGCGAACTGCCACTTTTCGACGCCGAACCAGCTGTTGACGAAGAGGAGCTCGGGGACCATCCAGTTGAAATTGAAGGGTGCGAAGAAGGTGATGCCCAGGAGGATCAGGGCGCGCAGCCAGGGAAGCCGCGTCAGGGCGAGGAGCCCGAAGATCGCGGCGTAGATCGCCCCGAAGCCGAGACTGACGAGGGGGACGGCCCAGGCCATGTTGTAGTAGCGGAAGCTGAAGCCGATCCAGTAGAACCAGAAGAGGCCGATGAAGAAGCCCGCGATGGCGACGCTGCGGCTGCTGCGGGTCAGCAGCGCCCAGAGTGCCCCGAGCCCCAGCAGGGTGTCGAGCCACGGCGCTTTAACGCCCCAGTGGGCCAGGTAGATAAAGGCGGAGAAGGCGGCGGCGGTCAGCACCCCCTGCAGGAGGTCTGCGCCGAGGCGCTCACGGGTGATCAGGGGTCGGATCCATGCTTTCATGGCGCTATTATAGCAGGGGGCGCCTGCGGTGCGGTTGTCCGGGTGTTGCAGCGACGCGACCCTTATTGACGCTATCTTTATCTTTGCCTAACGCGTCTTGAAGTATAATGCCCCGATTTTTCTTATTAAGGAACCGTTCCATGGAGTTTATTGCCCAGCTACTACCCTTTATTTTCCTCATCGCGATCATGTATTTCATCATCATCCGCCCGCAGCAGCAGCAGGCGAAGAAACACCAGGCGATGATCGACGCCCTCGCGAAGGGTGACAAGATCGTGACCAATGGCGGTCTGATCGCCGAGATCAAAAAGGTTGAAGAGAACTTCTTCAGTGTCAAACTCAGCGACAACGACGCGGTCTTCAAGCTTGTCAAAGACGCTGTAGCGAGAAAGTACGAGGATGAAGCTTAATTACCGCATCGTCGTCTTCGCCGCGGCGGTTCTTTTCGGACTCTTCTTCTCCGCGCCCTCCCTCCTGCAGACGGAAAAAGGCGCCAAGATCACCCTGGGGCTCGACCTTCAGGGCGGCCTGCACATGCTGCTCGGCGTCAAGACCGAGGAAGCCGTCACCTCCCGCCTCAAATCGATGGCCTCGAGCATCAAGCATTTCACCGACCGCAACCAGATCCTGATCGACGACCTCGGCGTCAGCGAGGAGCATATCGCCTTTACCCTGCTTGACAGCGACGACGCGACGCAGCTCCAGGAGCTCTTCGACGAGCTTGAGGGCGAGGCGGTGGCAGTCGACGGCGAACGCTATACCGTGACGCTCACCCCCGAAGCGGTAGAGCAGACGAAGAAGCAGTCCGTCGACCAGGCGATCGAGACGATCCGCAACCGTCTTGACCAGTTCGGCCTGGCCGAACCGACCGTCGCCCGCCAGGGCGAGGAGAAGATCCTTGTCGAACTCCCGGGGATCAAGACCCAGGAGGAGGAGCAGCGTGCCCGCGAGCTGATCTCGCGCGCCGCGAAGCTCGAGCTGATGGCGGTGGATGAGGAGCGCAACATGCGCGTCTTCTCGATGACCCCCTCCGAAGCGTCGACCTACGGCGACGTGATCCTCGAGGATGCGATCCATCCACAGATGAAGCACCTGGTCAAGGAGATCCCGATCCTCGACGGCTCCATGCTGACCAACGCGCAGGTGGCGTTCGACCAGAACAACCGCCCGGTGATCAACTTCTCCCTCAATGCCGAAGGTGCACAGATCTTCGGTGACTTCACCGGCAAGAACGTCGGCAACCACCTTGCCATCGTCCTCGACGGCAAGGTCTACTCCGCACCGGTCATCAACGAGCGCATCGGCGGCGGCAGCGGCCAGATCAGCGGCAACTACTCCGTGATGGAGGCCCAGGACCTCGCGATCGCCCTGCGTTCGGGAGCCCTGCTGGCCCCGATCATTCTGCTTGAGAAACGCTCCGTCGGACCGAGCCTCGGCGCCGACAGCATCGAGGCGAGTATGATCGCCCTGATCGGTGGTTTCCTGCTAGTCGTCGTCTTTATGATGCTCTACTACCGCGGGGCGGGCGTGATCGCGAACATCGCCCTCGTGGCAAACCTCTTCATCATCCTGGCGGTGATGGCCCTCTTCGGGGCGACGCTCACCCTGCCGGGTATGGCGGGGATCGTCCTCACCGTCGGTATGGCGGTGGACGCCAACGTCATCATCGCCGAGCGGGTGCGCGAGCTCCTCTACGAAGGGGTCTCCATCCACAAGGCAATCGAACAGGGGTACGACAACGCGATGCGCGCCATCCTTGACGCGAACATCACGACCCTGATCGCAGCGGTTGTCCTCTACGCCTACGGGACCGGTGCCATCAAGGGCTTCGCCATCACGATCAGCATCGGTATCCTCGCCTCCATGCTGACGGCGATCCTCGGGACCCACGGCATCTACCAGATGCTCGAACCGCGTATTCAGAAAACGAGAAACCTGGCCCTCTGGTTCGGTACGAAGGGGGAGAAATAAATGGAATTCTTTAAATATACCCGTCCCTACGCCTTCATGGGCAAATCGAAGGCCGCCATCGTCCTTTCACTGCTGATGGTGCTCGGCTCCTACTTCCTGCTGGGAACGAAGGGGATCAGCTACGGCGTCGACTTCGCCGGCGGTACGATCGTCCAGGTGAAATACGACACGGCGGCCCCCATCGACGCGATGCGCGGCCAGCTGGGAGGCAACCCGGCTTTTGACGGGGCCTCCATCACGGAGTTCGGCTCCCCCGAAGAGGTGATCATCCGCCTCAAGACGACGTCGCAGAGCGTCACGACGGACATCGGCGATCTGACCCGCGATGCCCTGCAGGGCACGGGCAACTATGAAATCCGCCGGGTCGACATCGTCGGTCCGAAGGTCGGCAGCGAGCTGCGCGAGAAGGGGATCATGGCGATGGTGCTGGCGATCCTCGGCATCCTCGTCTACGTTGCTTTCCGCTTCGAGTGGCGCTTCGCGGTGGCTTCCATCGCCGCGTTGGTGCACGACGTTTCCATCGCCCTGGGGGCGATCGCGCTCTTCGGGATCGACGTCAACCTCGACGTCCTGGCAGCGCTACTGACGATCCTGGGCTACTCCCTCAACGATACGATCATCGTCTTCGACCGTATCCGCGAAGGGATCACGGAGTCGAAGGAGACGGATCTGGGTTCGGTCATCGACGAGTCGGTCACCCGGACCCTGTCACGGACGACCCTGACATCGCTGACGACCTTCTTCGTCGTGCTGACCCTCTACCTCTTCGGGGGCGAGATCATCAACAGCTTCGCCTTTACCCTTCTGGTGGGCATCGTCGTGGGGACCTACAGCTCGATCTTCGTCGCCTCGCCGATTCTGCTCTGGTTCGGATTTGATATTAAAGGGTATCGTGCTAAACTGGCCGAGAAGGCAAAACGTATCGCCGAAAAAGAGCGGATGCGGGCGCAGTTCGAGCAGGGCATGGTCTAGGGACAACGGTTCGGAATATACGCGGTGCGCTTGCGCCGTAAATTTTAGGAGCATCTATGGATTGGGGCAAGGTAATCTACGTATTCTTCTCGCTGATGAGTCTGACATCGACAGCGGGATTTCTGTATGAACACAGCGCGGTGTCGCTATTCGTCGCGGCGAGTCTGAACCTCGTCTCCACGATCCTCAAGATCGGTGTGCGCAACCTGCTGGCGGCGGAGCTTCTGGCAAGTTCGCTGGTGGCGGACCTGCACCTGATCCCGGCCTTCGTCTACCTGGAGGTGGCGGAGAAGACGGAAGTCGCCATCGCCCTCGCAATCGGCGCGCTGCTGGCCAACATCTTCTCGATGGGCCTGGTCTACATCGAGAGCTCCAAGAACCGCGACGAGTACTGATTCAGCCGGCACTCCGGTGCACGCCGCCCGGTGTGCGGCGGCCCATTTTCCCGAAGACGACACAACCACCATGGCGGATCAGTGGCCCCGCAGGGGACAGTGGTACCCCATGATATTTTTTGAATGAATGATTAGGAGATAATTTGCAATACAATCCCCAAGCGATTGAAGCGAAATGGCAGAAGTTCTGGGAGGCCAACGGCAGTTTCGAACCGAGTGAAGATTACACGAAAGCGAAGAAATATATCCTGAGCATGTTCCCCTTCCCCTCGGGACGGCTGCACATGGGCCACGTGCGCAACTACACCATCGGCGACGCCTTTGCGCGCTACTACCGCCAGCAGAACTTCAACGTCCTGCACCCGATCGGTTTCGACAGCTTCGGCATGCCGGCGGAGAACGCGGCGATCAAGCACGGCTCCCACCCGAAAACCTGGACCTACGACAATATCGACTACATGACCAAAGAGCTCGCGACGCTCGGCCTCTCCTTCTCCAAAGAGCGCGCCTTCGCGACCTCCGACCCCCTCTACACGAAGTTCGAGCAGGGCTTCATCATCGACATGTTCGAGAAGGGGATCCTCTATCGCAAGAAGGGGTATCTGAACTGGTGTCCCCACGACCAGACGGTCCTGGCGAACGAGCAGGTCGTCGACGGCTGCTGCTGGCGCTGTGACACGGAAGTCGTCAAGAAAGAGATGTACCAGTACTACCTGAAGATCTCCGACTACGCCGACGAGCTGCTCTCCGACCTGAAAAAACTCGAAGGCGGCTGGCCGCAGCAGGTCCTGACGATGCAGGAGAACTGGATCGGAAAGTCCACGGGGCTGCAATTCGACCTCCACTTCGACGAGGCGAGCAAGGAGAAGCTGGGCGAGACCTGGGAGAAGTTCGACGTCTTTACGACCCGTCCCGACACGATCTACGGGGTCAGCTACGCGGCCCTGGCGGCGGAGCACGATATCGTCACCCATATGCTGGAGAACAACCTCCTCGACGCGGAGAAGGCGGGCATTATCAAGGCGATGAAAAACGCCAACGCCATCGATCGCCAGAAGGAGAAGCAGGGGGTCGATCTCGGTATCTCCGTCATCCACCCGCTGACGGGCAAGAGCGTGCCGGTCTGGGTAGCGAACTTCGTCCTGATGGACTACGGTTCCGGCGCCGTTATGGCGGTTCCGGCCCACGACGACCGCGACTACGACTTCGCGGCGCAGTACGGCCTGCCGGTCAACGCCGTCATCGCCCCCAAAACAGGGGAACTCCCGGAGGGCAAAGCCTTTACCGAAGCGGGTGTGCTCTTCCACTCCGAAGCCTTTGACGGCATGGAGTCCGAGGCGGCGAAAGCGGCGATTATGAACCGCTTCGAAGCGGAGGGGATCGGCAAGAAGGTGATCAACTTCCGCCTCAAGGACTGGGGGGTCAGCCGCCAGCGTTACTGGGGCGCCCCGATCCCGCTCGTCCACTGCGACCACTGCGGCATCGTCCCGGAGAAGAAGGAGAACCTTCCCATCGCCCTGCCCGACGACATCGAGATCACCGGCGAGGGGAACCCGCTGGAACACCATCCGAGCTGGAAGTTCTGCTCCTGTCCGAAGTGCGGCAGCGACGCGATCCGCGAAACGGACACGATGGACACCTTTATCGAGTCCTCCTGGTATTTCCTACGCTACACGGCGAGCAAGGGGATCTGGGAAGACAAAGCCTTCGACGCGGAAGAGCTGAACTACTGGATGAACGTCGACCACTACATCGGCGGCATCGAACACGCGATTTTGCACCTGCTCTACGCCCGCTTCTTCACGAAGGTGCTGCGCGACCTCGGCTACACGAAGTGCGACGAGCCCTTCGACCGGCTGCTGACCCAGGGGATGGTCCTCAAAGACGGCGCGAAGATGAGCAAGTCCAAGGGGAACACCGTCGACCCCGATGCCCTGATCGAGAAGTACGGCGCCGACACGGCCCGCCTCTTCATCCTCTTCGCCGCGCCCCCGACCCAGGAGCTGGAGTGGAACGATTCCGCCGTCGAGGGGGCCTTCCGCTTCCTCAAGCGTTTCTCGGAGCGCTCCGAGAAGGTGACGGTGTGCGACGCCCTGCCGTCCATCGACCACGCCTCCCTCTCCAAGGAGGAGAAAACGGCCCGCAAGAAGGTCTACGAGGCGCTCAAGCGCGCCGGCGAGGTCTACACGGAACGCTACACCTTCAACACGATGATCGCCGGCGTCATGGAGGCGATGAACGCCCTCGCCGAGCAGAACAACGCCGACGTCTGGACGGAGGGGTACTGGATCCTGCTGGGGATCATGGAACCGGTCGTGCCGCACCTTAGCTGGGAGCTGAGTGAACAACTGTTCTCCCGGAAGAACCTCGCCCCGGCGGCGATCAGAGAGGAAGTCTTCGAAGTCGACGCGATCCCGATGGGGATATCGATTAACGGCAAGAACCGCGCCCAGATCGAAGTCGGCGTTAACGACGACAAGGAGACGATCCTCGCCGCGGCGAAGGCGGCGGCGGCCAAGTGGATCGACGGCAAGGAGATCGTCAAAGAGATCGTCGTGCCGAACAAGCTGGTCAATATCGTCGTCAAGGGGTGAGGGTGAAACGCGCGGCATTTGTGACATGGTTGAGGAACCTTCCCCTTGCCGCGCTGCTGCTGATCGCGGCCGCGGGCTGCGGTTACAAGCCCAGTTCCGAGTTCGCCCGCGCGGCGGTGGGGGAAAAGGTCAGCGCACAGGTACTCATCTCGATGCAGGACCCGGAGAACACGGTGATCATTCGCGACGCGGTCGAAACGGCGGTGATCACCCGTTTCAAGGCTTCCCTGACAGACCGGGCCTCCTCCGATACCCACCTCGACGTCATCCTGCGCGACGTCACGTTTACACCGCTGATGTATGATACGAACGGCTACATCATCGCCTACCGGACCAACGTCGAACTGCAGATCTTCCGCATCGCGAAGGCGCAGTCCAAACAGTACACGGTAGAGGGGAGCTACGACTTCGTTATCGAGCCCAACGCGATCATCTCCGACCAGGCCCGTTTCGAGGCGATCCGCTACAGTGCGGACAAGGCACTCGACAGTTTCATCGTCGGCATCGCGGCCGAGGGAGTGTACGAAAGCAAGTAGCCGTCTGGAACGGAAGCGAGGAGGAGAAGGTGACGATCAACGAAATTATCAAGAAGGCGATCGAACGGCTGAAACGGGAGGGGCGCCAGCTGACCCCCGATCACTACGCCGAGGCGTTCTGCGAAGAGGCGAAACGGGCGGGGATCATTATCGAAGACTGCAAGCACGTCGACCGCTACCTCCACACCCTCGACGCGGACGTGCAGAACGAGATCAGGCAGTACCGGATCCGGACGACCCAGGAGCTGGTGCGCTTCCTCATCTCCAAGCTCAACCGCATGAAGCCCTCCCAGTGCGCCCAGCTGCTCAACGCCCATATGGCCCTGAACAAGCGGATCCTGCAGGCGGTCGAAGTGCTCCACAACAAGGAGGCGGCGGAACTGGCGGTCAAGACGGCCCGCATGGCCGAGAGCGCTGCGACCTCCGAACAGCTTGAACACCTCCGCCAGGCGTGGATCAACTTCCTCACGCTCTACGATGACACCTTCCTGCAGCGGCTTGCCCCCCTGGGCAGGATCGACACGGCGGACCTGAAAAAGAGTGTCGAGGGATTCGTCGTGCCCAAAGGGGGCGGCGGGGCGGTCCCGGAGCTCGGAGGGGTCGCGGCTCTGATGGTGGCCTCCCTTGTCCCCTCCATCGCCCCCAGCGTCAACGATGCCATCGCCCTGCTCAGCGACACGATCCGCAACGACCCGCAGATGCTGACGGCGCAGAGCGTCCAGGAGGAGATCAAGCAGGCAATTGCCCTGCGCATCGCCCTGGATAAGGAGAGCCTCAAGGATATGATCCTCGCACTCGACACGGTGCTCGACAAGCTCTCCCTGCAGCTGATCGACCTGATCGAGCGCAGCGACGTCTCCTCGGTGGAGATCCAGGGGATCAAAAAGGAGCTCGAGGCTTTCGACATGGAGCAGCAGAGTGACTTCAAGCGGGCCCACAGCAAACTCTATACGATCGCCGTCAACCTGGAGGAGCGCACCGAGGTACTGCGCAGTGACCTCAGGGAGCACAGCGACCGGGTCCATGCCCTCAGCGCGCGGGTCAGCGAGCTCGAAGCGGAGCTCGCTTCGGCGCAGGAGGCTTCCCACGAGGATTACCTGACGAAGCTGAACAACCGGCGCGCCCTGGAGAACTACCTGAAGGTGAAAGAGGGGGAGTTCGCGCGATACGGCCGAAACTTCAGCGTCGTCATCTTCGACATCGACCGTTTCAAGGCGGTGAACGACCGTTTCGGCCACGGGGCGGGGGACGCCGTGCTGGCGGCCTTCGCCGGGGTGCTTCGGGAACTCTGCCGGGACGTGGACGTCATCGGCCGCTACGGCGGCGAGGAGTTCATGGCGCTGTTGAGCGATACCGACCTGAATGGGGCGGTCACCTTCGCGAACAAGCTCCGCGAGCAGGTTGCGAAGAAAAAGTTCATCTACAAGGGCGAACATATCCCCGTAACCGTCAGCGGCGGGGCCGCCGAACGCCGGATGTACCCCTCGGTGAAACAGCTGATCCATGCGGCGGACCAGAGCCTCTACGCCGCGAAGAATAACGGGCGCAACCGGGTGGAACCCTCTTGATGGGAAGGACAGAGGAGCAGTGTTCTTGTGTTTGCGCCGGCGCTGCGAAGCAGTGCAAAAATAGAGGAACCGATCCTTTTTAACCACTCCTGGAGCACCATGCAGACACTTTCCGATTTTCTCAACGACAAGCCGCTCTTCTACGACGTGATCGACTACGACCGGATGCCGATGACCTACGACGCGATCAAAGCGCAGCTGCCGCTGCCGAAGATCATCCACGTCGTCGGCACCAACGGGAAAGGGACGACGGGGCGCTTTATCGCCAATGCCCTCTGGCGCAGCGGCAGCCGCGTCGGCCACTACACGTCGCCCCATATCCTCCGTTTCAACGAACGGATCTGGCTCAACGGAAGAAATGCCGACGACACCCTGCTCGAAACGGCCCACCGGGAGCTCTGGACGCTGCTCGGGGCGGAGCGCGCCGATGCCCTGAGCTACTTCGAATACACGACGCTGCTGGCGATGGTCGTCTACCGCGA
>QKCD01000028.1 GCA_003245815.1 Sulfuricurvum sp. | reverse complement strand
CAAGGTACGCTTTTTTCGCCGCCTCTTCGGCCGTATCCACTGCCGACAGGATTGAAGACATCAAAAGGAGGGCCACTGCAATTCGCGTCATCGTTCCGCTTCGCTTTTTTCGTTATTATAGCGTCATGAAGTGCCATGCCTGTAAGATCATCCTGCTCCTCCTCGCCCTCTTCCTGGGGCTGCTCTATATCGGCAGCCGTTTCCTCCCGCCGCTGGCCCCCGACCGCCTCACCATCGCCACCGGCGAGAAAAACGGCATCTATTATCAGAGCGCGCTGCGCTACAAGGCCCTGCTCGCCAAACAGCATGTCACGGTCGAGATCATCCCCACCCACGGTTCGGTGGAAGCGCTCGGACTGCTCAAGGAGCACAAGGCCGACGTCGCATTCGTGCAGAGCGGGAGTACGGATGCGTTCAAAACCGAACCCTTCACCTCCCTCGCCAGCCTCTACAACGAACCGATCTGGGTCTACTACTCCGCCGCAGGGATGGAACTGCACAACCTCAGCGAGCTTAAGGGGAAACGTATCGCCGTCGGTGCCGAGGGGAGCGGAACGAAAGCCCTTGCGATCACGCTGCTCGAAGCGAACGGCGTCACCCCCGAAAACAGCTCTTTTCTGACCCTCGGAAGCGAAGCGGGAGCGCAGGCACTGTTCGACGGCGACGCCGATGCGCTTTTTAGCATCATCGGCGCCTTCGCCCCGCTGACAAAGACGCTGCTGCTCGACCCGCAGATCAAACTGCTCGACTTCACCCGGACGCACGCCTATACCGTCCGCTACCCGTTTCTCAATGCCGTCACGCTCTATGAGGGGGTTATGGACCTCGAACACAATCTCCCCGCAACGACCAAACACCTCATTGCCGCGACGGCGACGCTCGTGAGCCGCGAGGATCTCCACCCCGATCTCATCCGGCTCATCCTGCGCGCAGCGAAAGAGGTCCACGGCGGGGCGGGTGTCTTCCGCAAAGAGGGCGAGTTCCCCGGCACCTCGCGCCTGGAGTTCCCCATCAATGCCGATGCGGAGGTCTACCTGCGCGACGGCGAAAGCTGGCTGGAGAGCCTCTTCCCCTTCTGGATCGCTTCGATCATCAAACGCCTGATGCTGCTCTTCATCCCGGTCATCGCCCTGATGATCCCGCTGGTGAAACTCTTCCTGCCGCTCGTATCGTGGCGCAGCCGCTCCAAGATCTACCGCTGGTACAGAACGCTCAATGACATCGAGGATGAGATGGGGAGCTATGACGCGGCGCAGCGGCGGGAGGCGGTCAATAAGCTTGAACAGGCGCTGCAGAAGATCCAGAAAGTCGACGTGCCGCTCTCCTACCGCCGGGAGTATTACGACCTGATCCAGCACTTTGAGCTGATCCTGGGCAAGCTACGCACGCAAAGCTAGAAGGGCTACACCCCTTTGTTCGCGTCCCAGATGCGGATATGGAGCCGGTCGCTGTAGGTGTAGCCCCGGGCTTTGCAGAAATCGATGACAGCCTCGGTGTTGGCTTCGATCTCGGCGCGGCTGCCGCCCATGGGCATGCAGTAGACCTGAATCTGCGGTGCATGGGCGACGATTTCGTCGATCTCGTGCTCCATGTTCTCGCCGATGGAATCCCGGTCGATCGTACACTTGAAGTAGGCCTCTTTCGCCTGCTGTGCAATGGGGACAAAGGCGTTCGGGCGTACCCGTTTCTCAACCGGCTCGCCGCTGTTGGAGAGTTTGACGGAGAGGGCGAAGACACAGTCGCGGTAGACCGGGAAGCGGTCGAAATCGACGGGCATCGCGCCGTTGGTCTCGAAGGTGACACGGTGGCCCCGGTCGACAAGATGGCGGACAAAGGCCGTGAAGACCTCGTTCTCGGCGTAGATCAGCGGCTCGCCGCCGGTCATAACGACATCGACTTTCGGCGGCAGGGTATAGCTGTTCATGATCGTAATGAGTTCGTCGGCATGCTCGATGCAGAGCCACTGCTCACCGAAATGCTGTTTGTTGACGGCGTAGACGGTATCGCAGCCGGTGACGGTCACCCCCGTGGAAGCCGTTTCCGTACAGCCGAAACCCTCGCAGCGCATATTGCAGCCGCCGAAACGGAAAAAGAGCGACGGCACGCCCGTATAGCGCCCCTCGCCCTGGATGGAGTAGAAGTGTTCGACGAGGTAGAGCATCAGCCCCCCGTTTCGTAAAAAGCGCGCTTGGAGTGCTCGCCGTCCGGATCGCTCCAGCGGTTCTTCTCCGGTTTGTTCTTGACGACCTCTTTGAGGATCAGGGCCGCGGTTTTGATATCACCCCGCTTCACCGCATCCTTGATGCTCATCGCCTCGTCGAAATAGAGGCAGGGGATCAGCTGCCCTTCGGCCGTGAGGCGGATGCGGTTGCACTTTTTGCAGAAGTCATCCTTGTGCGGTTCGATGATGCCGAACTCGTAGCCGTCACCGAGCTTGTAGTAATGCGACGGGGAGTGGCCGTCGAAGCCCTCGTCCTCGTAAGCATAACGGCTGCCGATAATGCTGAGCAGCTCCTCGCTGTCGAGCCCCTTGACGTCGGAGTGCGCATGGACGTTTTCCATGTACTCGATGAAGCGCACGACCATCCCGCGATCTTTGCAGTATTCGAGGATGTCGAGGATCTCGCCGTCGTTGACCCCCTTCATCGGGACCATGTTCACCTTGACCTTGAGGCCGACTCTGAGCGCCTCGTCGATCCCGGCGAGGACCTGGGTGAGCACGTCTTTCTGTGCGATCTTTTCAGCCACGTCGGGCTTGAGCGAATCGACGGAGACGTTGAGACGGCGCAGACCGGCGTCATAGAGCTTCTGCGCCGCGCCTTTGAGCAGAAAGGCATTGGTCGTCATCGCCAGGTCGACGTCGGGCTTGTAGTCGTGGATCATCTTGATAAAGACATCGAGGTCTTCACGCAGCAGCGGTTCGCCCCCGGTGATGCGGATCTTCTTGACGCCCTCGTCAATGGCCACCTTGATAAAGGCGAAGAGTTCCTCGAAACTGAGCAGGTTCTCTTTGGGCACCCAGGAGAAGGGCTTTTCCGGCATACAGTACTGACAGCGGAAATTGCAGCGCTCC
>QKCD01000021.1 GCA_003245815.1 Sulfuricurvum sp. | reverse complement strand
GACCTTGGCGTCACCGAGCGGTACTCCTTTTTGGGTCACGCTCAAATCAAGGGTGTTTGTCCCGACCGCCAGCGGCTGTTCGGCACTGAAGACGACCTGCGTCGTTTTGAATGCGGCCGTTTTTTCAAAGGCTGCCGCGTTGACGGCGGTCACAGTGAGTAAGAGGGTGAATATCAATGCGAGAATTTTCATCGGGTACTCCTAAATCAGGGTTTAGGAGTATTGTAGAGAAGATGTGTGAGGGGTTTGTGAAACGGCGCTAGCGCTTTTTGGTCACCCTGGAGACGAAGAGCCAGAGCAGTCCGACGACGGTCGCAAGGATAAGGGGCGCGATATAGGGGCGCTCCGCCACGACGTCATAGGCTCGGGTCAGGGCGTCCCCGGCAAGGTAGCTTCCGATGCCGACGACGAGGGCCCAGATGGCGGCGGCGACAACGTTGAGGACGTTGAAACGGGTAAAGCTGTAGCGGGTGAGGCCGATCGCCAGGGGGATCAGGGTCTTGATGCCGTAGACGAACTTCTGGAAGACGATGATCCAGGAGCCGTACCTTTTCATCAGCAGGTGAGAGTAGGCGAGCTTGCGGCGGTGCTTGTGCATGTAGCCCATGATGTCGCTCTTCTGGTAGCGGGCCATGTAGAAGAGGAGGGTGTCGCCGATGGCATTGGCGACGAAGGCGACGGCGATGCTGGTGGCCAGGTCCATCTTGCCGGCGTAGGAGAGGACCCCCGCCGCCATCAGGGCTACGAACCC
This sequence comes from Sulfuricurvum sp., assembly GCA_003245815.1. GTDB lineage: Bacteria > Campylobacterota > Campylobacteria > Campylobacterales > Sulfurimonadaceae > SZUA-415. The sequence goes on along the minus strand of QKCD01000021.1, from coordinate 4,143 downwards.
GCCGCCGAGGGAGTAGAGGAACAGAAAGATATAGCCGTAGGTGGCCAGGTCGGAGAGCATCTCTTGCATGAATTTAAATCCTGTACGTCAAAGTTTATGGTCTTTTTCAAAGATAAAGTGTTGTGCATGGCTTTACTCTGCCCCGAACGGGGCAAGCTTCAGTGCCATTGGTTAGCATTGGATAGCGTAGCTTCGGGGGCTCTGCTCCCGAAGCGTTCACATCATAACTGTTTTATTTTTGCAATTTCGTCCCGCAGCCGCGCCGCCTCTTCGAACTCCAGTTTCTTTGCCGCCTCTTTCATCTTGTCGGTCAGCTCTTTGAGCAGCTTTTTGCGTTCGGCGGCGGGCATCTTCTCCGCCTTTTTGCTGCGGCTGTAGAGCTCCCCGGCGTCGGCAACCTTCAGGTTCTCGTCGAGCTTGCGCACGACGGTCCTCGGGGTGATGCCGTGGTGCTCGTTGAAGGTTTTCTGCTTTTCGCGGCGGGCGTTCGTCGTGTCGATGGCGCGCTGCATGGAGCCGGTCATCTTCTCGGCGTAGAGGATGACCCGCCCTTCGCTGTTACGGGCAGCGCGGCCGATGGTCTGGATCAGCGCCGTCTCGGAGCGGAGGAACCCCTCTTTGTCGGCGTCGAGGATGGCGACGAGCCCCACCTCGGGGAGGTCCAGCCCCTCGCGGAGCAGGTTGATCCCGACCAGCACGTCGAACTCCCCGAGCCGCAGGCCGCGGATGATCTGGTTGCGCTCGATGGCGTCGATGTCGGAGTGCATGTATTGGATGCGGATGCCGAGATCCGCCATATACTTCGTCAGCGCCTCGGCCATCTTTTTCGTCAGGACGGTGACGAGGACCCGGAACCCTTTCCCGACCGTATGCTTGATCTCGTCATGGAGGTCCTCCACCTGGTTGGAAGAGGGCTTGATGGTGATCTCCGGGTCGAGCAGACCCGTCGGGCGGATGATCTGCTCCGCCTTGACGGCAGAACGTTCCAGCTCGTACTCTGCCGGGGTCGCCGAGACGAAGAGGTAGTGGGGTGCCTTGTTGATGAACTCGTCCATCATCAGCGGGCGGTTGTCCAGGGCACTGGGGAGGCGGAAACCATGCTCGACGAGCACCTCCTTCCGGCTGCGGTCCCCGGCGTACATCCCCCGGAACTGCGGCAGCGAGACGTGAGACTCGTCGACGATGATCAGGTACTCGTCGTGGTGGAGGGCGAAGTAGTCGAGGAGGGTGTAGGGGGCTTCGCCAGGCTTCTTGCCCGTCAGGTGGCGGGAGTAGTTCTCGATCCCCTTGCACATCCCCGTCGTCTCCAGCATCTCCAGGTCGAACTCGGTGCGCTGCTTGAGGCGTTGCGCCTCGACGATCTTGTCGTTTTTCAGCAGTTCGTCGAGCCGTGCGCCCAGCTCGTCCTCGATGCTCTTCGTCGCGCGGACCAGTTTCTCCTTGCCGACGGTGAACTGGGAAGTGGCGTAGATGGTGACTTTCTCTTTATCCTCGAGGCGCTTGTTGTCGAGGACCTCGAAGGTGTAGATCGACTCCACTTCGTCGCCGAAGAACTCGAAGCGGATCGCTTCCTCTTCCATGTAGGGGGGGTAGACGTCGACGACATCGCCGCTGACGCGGATATGGCCGCTGTCGAAGTAGGCATCGTTGCGGGCATAACCCATCTCCACGAGGCGCAGCAGCAGCTGCTTCTGGTTGATCTCGTCGCCAACCCCGACGATCTGCACCATCTTCTCGTACTCCTCCGGGTCCCCGAGGCCGTAGTTGGCGGAGACGGAGGCGACGACGATGACGTCGTCGTAGCTGAGCAGGTTGGCCGTCGCCGAGAGGCGCAGGCGTTCGAGCTCCTCGTTGATCGAGCTGTCCTTCTCGATAAAGAGATCCTGGCGGGGGATGTACGCCTCGGGCTGGTAGTAGTCGTAGTAGCTGATGAAGTATTCGACGTGGTTATCGGGGAAGAAGCCCTTGAACTCGCTGTAGAGCTGGGCGGCGAGGGTTTTGTTGTGGGTCATGATGATCGTCGGCATCTGTACCCTCTCGATCACCTTCGCCATCGTGTAGGTCTTGCCGCTGCCGGTGACCCCCTCGAGAGCCTGGTAGCGGTTGCCTTTGATGATGCTGGAGGCGAGGGTATCGATCGCGACGGGCTGATCCCCCGCCGGGTCGTAGTCGGTTACCACTCTGAACGCTGCCACGACTGTCACTGTCCTTCGTTGAGTTTTGGGGCTCTCGGCCCGAAATGTGATAGAATTATAGCCAAGCAACTTTACCGAATTCAGATAACAGGCGATTAATAATGGAAGAACAGACGACGATTCAGCGGCTCTCGGAGAAGATCGAGGATATCGTGGGGCGCTACCACCGGATGAAGGAGGAGCTCGAGCAGCTGCGCAACGAAGTGGTGACGCTCAAGGCGGAGAAGGCGGTCAAAGATAACGAAATCGCGCGGCTGAGCGACGAAAACGCGATGAAAGACCTCGAGATCGAAGAGATCGTCAAGAAGATCGAGAGCATCCTGGCCTGACCGGGCGGCAGGGAGAGGGGAGCGCAACGGGCATGATGAAAAAGATCACCCTTACCGTCAACGGCAGCCGTTTCGATATTGACGTCGAGGCGCAGTTCGCCGCCTACCTCGAACAGCAGATCGTCCGGGATTTCAACCCCGGGGGCAACAACAACTTCAAGGCCCTGCTGCAGGCCTACGTACGCAAGAACTACGAGCTCTACGAGCTTGAAAAGCAGCTCAAAGCGCTGGAAGCACGCTGCACCCTTTCTTAAACGAAAATCAACGTTCGAATCACATTTTCCTATAAAAGCACTTCTTTATCATCCTCTAAGAGAAAACGCTCCATAATGTTCAGATGGGACGCAAGTGTGTCCTTAAATTTTTTATAATAAAAGGAGTAAACCATGAAACGCAGTGGTTTTACTATGATCGAACTGGTCTTCGTTATCGTTATCCTCGGTATTCTTGCAGCGGTAGCGATCCCCAAACTGGCGGCGACGCGTGATGACGCGAAAGTTGCGGCTATCTCTACGCAGTTGAAAACATCCATCAATGAAGTTGCAGAATATGCTGCAGCGATGAATCAGTATCAAGATGATATGCGCTTGATGTCCGCATCACTCGAAGCGATGGCACCGAGTCACCTGGCTGCAGCTGATAATGCCCAAGGTCTCCATACGGCTGCGACAGGGACATTTGCTGTTTACGATCTGAAGGGAAGATTGACAGGTGCGGTTTGTGCCAACGTGAATGAAGGTGTTGTTGCATGGACAGGAAATGCAGATGTAGACGAACAAGCAATTCAAGATGCAATTACCGCTGGTACGGTTACACCGTGGACAGATGCACTTTGGGCTGATGCTAAGCAAGTCAAATTTGTCTACATCCTTTACACAGGCTCAGCTGCCGACGGCTGTGACATGATCCAGGCCAAAGTGCCGGATAAAGCATTTGCTATCGTCAAAGGCCGTTCCGCACAGTTCTAATTTTACCCATGATCCTCTCGAGAAGAGGATCATGGTTCTTTGCTCAGCCAATCGGTGAAGATGTTTGATTGATCAAATAACCAAGAAGCAGGTAGTCATGAAACGTGGTTTTACAATGATAGAAGTTGTCTTTGTTATTGTCGTGTTAGGTATTTTAGCGGCTATCGCGGTTCCGAAAATCGCAGCGACACGGGATGATGCGGAAGTGGCGAGAATCCGTTCGGATGTGGCCGCGATCCGCAGTTCGATCGTTAATGAACGCCAGATCCGGCTGTTTCGCGGCCATCAGCAGTATATTACGAGACTGGATGACGGCGTTGCAGCGAATACCGATGGTGTACCACTCTTCGATACGAACGGTACAAACCGTTTGTTGGCGTATCCGATCATGTCGAAGTTCGCAGGGGGCAATACGGTTTCTGGCCACTGGGTCAAAACCGGTAACAACCAGTACCGGGTAAACGCGGGCGGAACGGACGTCGATTTTACCTATACGCCGGGCACCGGCATTTTCGACTGCAATCATACACTGGATGATTGCAGCATGCTGTTGGACTGACGGCACTGCACTACTACCACTTGGCGATCCTGGGCAGCCCCTTAGGGTACACACGCCGGGGCACTCCGACGACAGCGTTTCGCTCTTGCTTG
>QKCD01000082.1 GCA_003245815.1 Sulfuricurvum sp. | reverse complement strand
CTTGTTGAAATAGAGTTCGATCAGGTGCCGCTCGTTGATGGCGTCGAAAATCGTCTCTTTCGTGTTGATAACGAACATGTTCGACTCGAGTTTGGCGGAAATGGAACCGTGGTAGATCCCGAAGAAATCCTTCCGGAAGAGGGAGAGCGCGAAGGTGGAGAGCTCTTTTTTCATCTGCACTTTATTCATGCGGTAATTGTAGCAGAGAATTCGGCTTTGGTAAATGGGTCGATGCGCCTGCCAACGTCCATTAAGTCCGCATAGGGTAGAATACCGCCCATTACCCCATAAAGCGAGCCGTTCCGTGGAACAGATCCCCCATATCCCCGTACTCTACCGCGAAGTCCTGGACGCCTTCGGCGACGTGGGCGACGGCATCGTCATCGACTGTACGATGGGCTACGGGGGGCACAGCTCGATGCTGCTCGAAGCGAATCCGCAGATGACCCTGATCGGGATCGACCAGGACCAGACGGCGATCGACTTCTCGACGAAACGGCTGGCCCCTTTCGGGGAGCGCGCCGTGATCCGCAAGGGGCGTTTCGCGTCGGTCATCAAAACGCTCCTCGAAGAGGTGGACCCCCGCCGCATCAAGGGGGTGCTCGCCGACATCGGCGTCTCCTCGCTGCAGCTTGATGAAATGGAGCGCGGTTTCTCCTTCGAGAGCGAGACACTGGACATGCGGATGGACCGGGAAGCGCCGCTGAGCGCCGCCGACGTCGTCAACAGCTACTCCGAAACGGAGCTCGCGGACCTGCTCTTTCATTACGGGGAGCTGCGCAACGCCCGCAAGCTCGCCGCGGCCATCGTCAAAAACCGCCCCTTCACCTCGGCCAAAGCCCTGGCCGACACGGTCCGCCCCCTGATGCCCAAGGGGAAGAAGATCCACCCGGCGACCCTGGTGATGCAGGCGATCCGCATCGAGGTGAACAACGAACTGGGCGAACTCGAAGGGCTGCTCGACGCGATCGAGGCGGCGCGGCTGCCCGAGGCGAGGGTGGCGATCATCTCCTTCCACTCCCTTGAGGACCGCATCGTCAAGCAGCGCTTCGCGAAGTGGGCGAAAAGCTGCATCTGCCCCAGCGACGCCATGCGCTGCACCTGCGGCAACGACCACGCCATCGGCCGCGTCCTCTCCCGCAAGCCGATCGTCGCCCTGCCCGACGAGATCCGGGAAAATCCCCGCAGCCGCAGCGCGAAGCTGCGGGTCTTCCAGATGGAGGCGTGATGGGCGAGAAACAGCAGATCCTTGCCGCCGTCGACACCGTCGTTGCCCCGAAGGAGACGCTCGGGCCCCGTTTCCTGGCGCTCTTTTCGCTGGCGGTCGTCATGGTGCTGGCGCTGCTCTTCCCGAAGATCTACCTCCAGAGCCAGATCTACTACAAGAGCCGCGATATCGCCCACCTCAAGCAGGAGCACAACGCCCTGGAGGAGGAGAACCGTATCATCAAGAGCAAGCTGGAGGCGATCCGGTTCAAAAACCAGGTCCTCGATACCCTCTTCAAACTGGGGTAACGGGGCGCCTCCGCACCGCGTACACCATCTCTGACAGGAGTCTATAGCCGTGATCCGACGATTGATCGAGTTCGCCCTCGACAAACCGCTGCTCAACCATATGTTCCTCGCCTTCATCTTCATGATGTCGGTCTTCTCCTACGTCAACATTCCCAAGGAGATCTTCCCGCCGATCCAGATGGACAAGATCAGTATCACCGGGGGGTATCCGGGGACGAGTGCGGACGTGCTCGACAAAATGGCCGTCAAGAGCATCGAGGATGAGCTCAAGAACATCGATGAGCTCGACCGGGTGACGACAGGGATCCGCAACGGCTCCTTCAACATTCTTGCCGACATCAAGACGGGCTCGGACAATATCAGCGTCCTCAACGACGTGAAGGATATCATCGCCCAGGTGAAGCGCGACCTTCCCGCCGACATGAACGACCCGGTGGCGAAGATCCACGAAGAGGTGATCCCCCTCGTGCTCGTCGCCATCGCGGGGGAGGTGCCGACGAAGGAGCTGCTCGACCGGGCCGACGAGCTCAAGAGCAGCCTGAACCTCTTCAAGGATCTCAGCGGCATCACGATCCGCGGGGACGCGGACGACGAACTGGTGATCCGGCTCGACCCCGAAAAGGTCCGCGCCTACGGCCTGGAGTTCTCCAGCGTCGTCGCGGCGCTGCAGAACATCAGCTCCATCTTCCCCGTGGGGACGATCAAAGAGCGCGGACGCCACCTCTACATCAGCACCTACAACGGCGAAAAGGAGCGCAGCGGTGTCGAAAACACCCTGCTGAGCGTCGGGGCCAAGCGGGTGCGTCTGGGGGATGTCGCCGACGTCTCCTTCGAACTGGGCGACAAAACGGAACTCTCCCACTTCAACGGCCTGCGCAACGTCTCCCTCAACATCAACAAGTCCAAGCGGGGCAACGCCATCGCCCTGGTCAAGGAGATCCGAAGCGTCCTGGCGGAGTACGAAAGCCGCTACCCGCACCTGAAGTTCCAGATCTACACCGACACCTCCGTCTGGATCAAGAACCGCCTCAACACCGTCTTCGCCAACATCCTCTTCGGCCTCTTCCTCGTCTTCGCGGCGATGATGCTCTTCGTCAACCGCGGCATCGCCCTCGTCGTCGCGATGGGGATCCCCGTGAGCTTCATGATCGGCCTGATCGCCACCGAGGCGATCGGCTACAGCCTCAACATGCTCTCGCTGCTGGGGGCGCTCATCGCCCTGGGGATGCTCGTCGACGAGGCGATCGTCGTCGCCGAGAACATCTACCGCCACATGGAGGAGGGGATGGAGCGGCGCGAAGCGACGATCTGCGGCGCGACGGAGATGTTCCCCGCCGTGTTGACGGCGACGCTGACGACGGTCTTCGCCTTTTTGCCGCTGCTGATGGTCAGCGGGGAGATGGGGGCCTTCATCAAGATCCTCCCCATCATGATCTCGATCCTGCTGCTGAGCTCGCTCTTCGAGGCCTTCTACTTCCTTCCGCTGCACGCCCACGACTTCCTGCGGCTGCGCCGGGAGGACCATATGACCCACGCCATCTGGACACACCTCTACCGCTGGTACGACCAAATCCTGCAC
>QKCD01000014.1 GCA_003245815.1 Sulfuricurvum sp. | reverse complement strand
TCGAGGATGAGGATCTTGTCGCCCTCTTTGAGGGACTGGCCCGGTTCGGCGATGATTTTCCAGACGTTGCCCGGAAGCTGGGATTTGATCTCCTCGCCTTCGCCGGCGACCGGGGCGGGAGCCGCAGCCGGGGCTGCTGCCGCTGCCGGTGCCGGGGTGTTGACCGGGGTGACCTGGATGTCCGCTTCGCCTTCGGCGACTTGGACGCTGAACTTCTCGCCGTTGACGACGACGGTGTATGTACCTGCCATGGTGAGGCTCCTTTGGGGTGTCGTGCCGGCCGCGGGGCCGGTCCGTTTGGGGATCTCGACGCTGTTCTCCCCTTTGAGGTAGGCTACCCCCTGCTCGTCGCAGGAGGCGGCAATGAAGATATGCTCTTCGCTGACTTCGATCCCCTCGAGTTCGAGGCGCTCCTGCCAGCAGGCGATGGACTTCTTGTCGTCGGCGTCGGCGATATCGATCGCCTGCGCCGTTGCCGGTTTCAGCTTGAGCTGCTTGGCGGCGATTGTCACCACCTCGGCGTCGGGCGCCAGCGGCGTCTTGCCGAAGTGGCCCAGGAGCATCTTCCCGTAGCCGGGGGCGATCTTTTTCCACGGGCCGAAGTTGACGTTGTTGAGCGCCTGTTCGAAGTAGAAGAGGGAGACCGGTGTTACGGAGGTGCCGCAGCCCCCCTTGGCGATGACGTCGTGCATGGCGGGGATGACTTCGGCGAGGCGATGCTCCATGCCACGGTCGCGCAGCATTCCCATTGCCGTCGCCACTTCGCTGCCGGGGATCGGCGCAAAGGCGATCAGCGGCTCGACCCGGGAGGTCTCGGGGGGCGCGATGTAGGCCTCAAGGGCGGATTTCAGGCGCTGCTCGTACTGCAGGACCTTGTCGACGTCGAAACCGAAGTCGTAATCCTTGCCCTTGACCGCGTGCATCATCACCAGCAGGTCCGGCTGGCTCGTACCGCCGGAGACCGGGGCCGCCGCGGCGTCGATGCCGTCGGCGCCCGCTTCGAGGGCCGCGAGGTACTGGGAGACGGCGATGCCCGCCGTCTCGTGGGTGTGCAGACGTACGTGGGTCCCTTCGGGAAGGAGCCGCTTCGCCATCCTGACCGTCTCGTAGATTTTCTGGGGGTTCGCCGTACCGGTCGCGTCCTTGAAACAGACGGAGTGGTAGGGGATCCCCGCGTCGAGGATCCGGCGGAGCACCGCTTCGTAGTAGGCGACGGTATGGGCCCGGTCGCAGGCGAAGGGGAGGTCCATGACCGTGACGACGATTTCGTGTTTGAGGCCGTGGTTGACGATGCTGCGGCCGCTGTCGATCAGGTTGTCGACGTCGTTGAGTGCATCGAAGTTGCGGATCGTCGTCGTGCCGTGTTTCTTGAAAAGTTTGGCGTGCATGTCGATCAGCTCGCGGCTCTCGGTGTCGTGCATCACGGTGTTGACGCCGCGGGCGAGGGTCTGCAGGTTCGCCTCGGGCCCGACGATGCGGCGGAAGGTGTCCATGGTGTCGAAGGCGTTCGCGTTCAGGTGGAAAAAGGGGACCTGGAAGCATTCGCCGCCGCCGAACTCGAAGTGGGTGATCCCCGCTTCCTTGGCGGCCTCCAGGGCCGGCAGGACGTCCTCAAGCAGGACGCGTCCGCCGAAAACCGACTGGAAACCGTCGCGGAAGGTTGTGTCCATTACATCAATCAATCGTTTTGCCATGATCGCGGCCCGTTACGACTTTTTGTCTTCGATGATCGCGGCGACGATGGCGGCGACTTTGTTGGCTTTGCCCTGGCGCTGCTGCTGAGCGGAGGGAAGCGGTACGGAACCCTGGTTGGGCTCGGGGAAACAGCGTTGGATAATGCGTTTCTGCAGCTCCATCATCAGGATCATGACAATCAGGAACAAGAAGACCGTGCCCATGCCCAGAATCATGAACTTCAGCCCCTCTACGACGAGATTCGTTTCCATAAACATTCTGCCTTCACTACGTTAGGATGCGCAATTGTATAGATGCGGGCATCAAAAGGGTGTCAAAATTTCCGATACCGGCAGGGCGGCGACATTGGGTCATCGGGAAACAATAGTGTCGTACTTTGCGCTGTTTCGGTGTACATTGGAGGTGTGCCCGGGGAGGGGAAAGGGGAGAGAAGTGCGGGAAGAAAGTCCCGTTTCATGGGGGTTTTGGGGCATTTGGGAACGTCATATGCATCGGAAGCGCCGGACACTGCGGCGCGATGCCGCGGGAGTAGCGGTCGATCGGACCGAAAAAAGGATGGTTATGGAGTACCATGTCGTAGTGGAGCGGTTGTGCCGTTGTGCCCGCCGCAAGGATATGCCGCAGATCAAAACTTTTGACGACCGGGAGAACGCGATGCGCGTCGCCCGGGCATGGGCCCAGGAGCTGAACGAATCCTTCTGCGGTCAGCACGCGTTTAACGTCGTCGAAGTCGACGACAACTTTGTCATTGCCGTCGGCGAGGGCAGCTATTGATACGAAAGCGCGCGGTGCCGCGGAGCACCGGCCGAAAAGGATTGTCATGATAATCGGAGTACCCAAAGAGATCAAGACCGACGAGTACCGTGTCGCCGTTACCCCGGCGGGTGCGGGAGAACTGGTGGCCGCAGGGCACGAAGTCCGGGTCCAGCGCGGCGCCGGGGAGGGGAGCGGTTTCGCCGACGCCGACTACGAGGCGGCGGGGGCACTGCTGTGCGACACGATCGCCGAAGTCTATGCGAGCAGCGATATGATCGTCAAGGTCAAAGAGCCCATCGCCGAGGAGTATCCCCTCTTCAAGCCAAACCAGACCCTCTTCACCTACCTCCACCTCGCCGCCGACGAGGCGCTGACGCGATTTCTGCTCGAACGCGGGATCCGGGCCTTCGCCTACGAGACGCTGACGGTGGGGCGGCGGCTGCCGCTGCTCGAACCGATGAGCGAAGTCGCCGGCAAGATGGCGGCGCTGATGGGTGCCGTGCACCTGGGACGCTACCACGGCGGCCGCGGCCTGCTGGCCGGCGGGGTCGTCGGGACGAAACGCGCCAAGGTGATGGTCCTCGGCGGCGGCGTCGCGGGCAAGGCGGCGGCGGAGGTCGCCGCGGGCCTGGGGGCCGACGTGACGATCTTCGACATCAACACGGAGCGGCTGCACTACCTTGACGACGTCATGCCCGCCAACGTCGCGACGCTCTACAGCAGCGCCGATGTCATCGCAGCGACCCTGCCGCTGAGCGACATCGTCGTCGGTACGGTGCTGATCCCCGGCGCCAAGGCGCCCAAGCTGGTGACGAAGGCGATGCTTAAAACGATGCGTCCGGGCAGCGTCCTCGTCGACGTCTCCATCGACCAGGGGGGATGTTTCGAAAGTTCGAAGCCGACGACGCACACGGCGCCGACCTTCATCGAAGAGGGGGTGGTGCACTACTGCGTCGCCAACATGCCCGGGGCCTATCCGCGCACCTCGACCTTCGCGCTGACAAACGTCACGCTTCCCTACGTCAAGCAGCTCGCGCGGCTGGGCGCCGAAGGGGTCATCGCCGAAAGCCCGGCGATGCAGAGTGCGCTGAACACCTTCGACGGCGTGCTGCACAACGCCGCCGTCGGCGCGGCCCACGGAATCGAGAGCCGCTAGGAGCGCTGCCGCTCCAGGGCTTTCAGGCGGCCGAGCCGTTTGAAGAAACAGCCGCCGCTGTAACTGTAGACGCCGGCGGCCAGGATCAGGTGCTCGGGGTCGAAGCGCTGTACGCGGCGGATATCCTCCAGGGAGACGCTGAACTGCTTGCGGCAGTGGTGGCAGAAGAGGGGCGACTGCATGGTCAGCCTCAGCGGTTCCGGAACCCCAGCAGCTCCAGGGAGCTGCGGGTTGCGGCGGCGATAATGCTCTGCTCCGGGCGGAACATCGCGTCGGAGATCCGTTTCACCGCCCTGTCGATCGCCTCGAAGCCGGCTTCGGGGTAGCGGCTCTGCAGCACGATGCGATCCATCGGCAGTGCACCCAGCGCCTCGCTGTCGAAACGCTCCACCGTCGCCGGCCCGATGGCCAGGCGGAACCGCTCGAGGCGGGGGTGGGGGTGCGTGGCGTTGAGGATGATCCCCGAGGCGCCGCTGCGCTCCAGGGCAGTGCAGAGCGCCTCGTCCAGGCATGCCTCGTCGACGAAGAGCGTCTTTCCGGGCGGGAGCGATCCGAGCTCTTCGGCCTTCTCGACGACGACGCCGACGCAGTTGGTGTCGGCATCGTCGCCGAACGCTGCCGGCACCGAGTAGAAGATGCAGCCGTGTTCGGCTGCCTGCTCCCGGACGGTTTCGAGCATGGCACGTTCGCGGGGGTGCAGGATGAACATCTGCACCATCGTATCCTCCATAATCTCTTCAATATTGTCAAAAAAATCGGCTTCCAGGGAAACCACGTTGACGTCAACGGTCATCAGTTACCTCGCTTTCATGGTCTGGTGGGTATGCAACCGCGGTTCCAAAGGGTGTTCCCTTCACTGTGCGAAGATCACCAGTCCTCGCCCGAAGGGGACCTTCGCCGGTCTCGAGAGGGCCCAGAGCACTTCGTACGGCGGCGGGACGCGGGGAAACCAGCCATCGCCGTCGGTGAAGTAGAGCAGCATCGTCGTCATGGGAAGCTCCGCTTCGATGTAGTCGAATACGGGGCGGTAGTCGGTACCGCCGCCCCCTTTGAGGGGGAAGTCGAGCTTCTCGCCGCCCTGGAAGGTGTAGTGGGCGTGGACCTTCGCATCGGCGATGATCAGCTCGATCCGGATGGAGGGGAAGTTGGTCATGATGCTCTTGAACTCCTCCATGAAGGCCCCCAGCAGCGCTTCGTCGATGGAGCCGGAGGTGTCGACGGCGACGCAGAGGCTCAGGGTGTCACTGGCCAGCGAGGGGAGCGCGATGCCCCGCCAGATATGCTTCTTGTTCGGGGGCATGAAGGCGTAGTTGTTGCGCATATGGCGGTTGACGGCGTTGTAGAGCTCGAAGCGCCAGTCGACGTCGGCGGCCTTGACCCGTTTGCCGAGGCGCTCCATCCCCGAGGGCATGGCGCTTTTGCGCTGGGCGACCTCCTGGGCGACCGACGCGGCGTACTGCCACTCCGATTCGGTCTGGGCGTCGAGCTCCTCCTCGACGGCGCCGACGTTGGAGAAGGCTTTTTCGTCATCGCTGCCGCCGTCGCCTTCGCCCGGCATCCCCGGGCGCGGCGGGACGTTCTCCTCCTCGTCGAAGGCGTCGTCGACTCCGCCGTAGAAGGCATCCTTGAGGGCATCGTAGATCTCCTCGGCGTACATCCCCTCGAACTCCTCGTTGAAGTTCGCCCCCTGGGGGATCGGCAGCCCGTTTTTGTGCAGCAGGTTGTTGATGGCGTAGTCGGTGGCCAGCTGCCAGAGCGAGCCCTTGCGCCCCAGCCGGCGCTGCTGGTGTGAGAGCACGTGGTGCATGACGCTGTTGGTGAGGATGAACATTACCTCGTCGACGCTGCGACGCCCGAGGAACTCCGGGTTGAAGAGGAAGCGGACGCCGTTGCTGGCGTAGCCGGAGAGCTCGGGCCTGGACTCGTGTTTCAGTCGCGAGGCGAGCATCCCGAAGTAGGGGTGCTTCATCGTCAGCTGGCTTTTGGCCTTGGTCAGTAGTTGTTCAGGAGTCATTTTGTTTTCCACGTATCCGGAGTAAAGCCCCGGATACTACGCTGGCCGCTGAGGCGCTAAAGCTAGCCGCGTACGCGGCAGAGAATATAGAGGGCATATTGTTCCCTCAGTGCATCAGGTTGTTGAACTTGCGCATCCAGAGGGTCCAGCTGTCGACGTGGTCGAGCTCGATGCCGCGTTCGCGCAGGTCCTGGATGATCATGACGGCGAATTCGCCGGGCATCTTCAGGGTATAGGTAATGAGGTTGTTGAGCTTCTTGCTGCTCGTATTTTCGTTGATGCGCATGGCGAGCGCCGTGGCGAGCATGTGCAGGGCCGTCGGCTCCGTCGGGACCTCAAGGACGCTGCCTTCCATGATGCCGTCGAGGTCGGGGAGCTCCCCGGCGACGACTTTGAAGCCGAGGAACGCGGCGGCGAGATCCTCCCCGATGGCTCCGGCGACGAGTGGCATCACCAGGTCGGGTTCGGGCTCGGAGGCGACGATCTCGTTGACATACTCCCAGGTCCGCGGCGTGGCGAAGGAGCGGCTGTCGTCCTTGCCCTGGCCGAAAGTGAAGAGGGCGTCGGGGCGGTAGGAGATAAAGGCGACGATGGAGGGGTCGATCCGCGCGCTGCGCGCCCACTTCTTCCAGTCCTCGACGCTCGCCTCCATCTCCAGGTGGACGAAACGGTTGGCCAGCGGGGCGGCCATGCGGAAGACGACGCCGCGGTCGCTTTCGCGGTTCCCCGCGGCGACGATGGCCCACCCCTCGGGAAGGCGGTACTCGCCGATCCGGCGGTCGAGGATGAGCTGGTAGGCCGAGGCCTGGACCATCGGGGCGGCGGTGTTGAGCTCATCGAGGAAGAGGATTCCCTCGGGCTCGCTGCCGTCAGGCAGGAACGAGGCGGGGGCCCAGACGGCTTCGTTCTCTTCGGCGTTGTAGAAGGGGATGCCGCGCAGGTCGGTGGGATCGAGCAGCGAGAGGCGCAGGTCGATGCAGGCGATGCCCTTCTCGCGGGCGATCTGCGATACGATGGAGGATTTGCCGATGCCGGGAGGTCCCCAGAGAAAGACGGGGACTTTCCGGTCACAGAGGTGGGTCAGTGAACGTTTGGCACTGAGGGGATTCATGGAGCTCCTTCGCGTCCGGGATTGCCCCAGGGGATGCAATTTCGGTACGAGGAGGGGGGAAGACGGGCCCTAGTGGGCGGTGATGTTGTAGTCCTGGACCATGAAGGCGCGCAGTTTGCGGGCCTGGTAGTCGAGCTTGAAGAAGTGGTCGTAGACCTCCTGCGCGTCGAGAGTCGGGCGGGCGGCGAAGTCGTAGTTGCCGCGGCCGTCGGTCGGGATATTGGCGTCGAGGTAGGCGTAGAAGGCGTCGCGTATCTCGATCAGCCGTTTCAGTTCGGCCTCGACGACATCTTTGTCCTGCATGGGTGCTCCTTTTGGGGGTGAAATGGTGCGCCATTGTGGCACAGCTTGCGTCGTTCGCGGGTTAAGGGGACGAAGCACTCCCGTTTTTTCAGGGAAGTTTGCGCCGGAAGGGCTTACGCCCCTTAGGGCAGCAGCACCCGGGGCTGGAGGAGCAATTCCAGGGCCGCTTCCGGGGGGACGGGACGGGCGAAGAGAAAGCCCTGGCCGTAGTCGCATCCCAGACGCTGCAGCTGGCGGCACTGGTCATCGTACTCCACCCCTTCGGCAACGACACGCATGCCGAGATTGTGGCCGAGGTTGATGATCGTTTCGACCATCTGCAGCCCCTCTTCGGTCTCCATCCGCTGGATGAAGGAGCGGTCGATCTTGAGGATATCGATGGGGAACTGCTGAAGGTAGCTCAACGAGGAGTAGCCGGTACCGAAATCGTCGATGCTCAGGTGCAGTCCCAGATCACGGAGCCCGTTGAGGACGTTGCGGGCGGAAAGGGCGTTTTCCATCAGGGCGCTCTCCGTGACTTCCAGATGAAGCCATTCGACGGGGCAGGCGTGTTCGGCAAGGATGCTCCGTACGTGGGAGACGATCTCCGGAGAGGCGATCTGCCGGGGGGAGAGGTTGACGCTGACGCTGAAGGGGGGAAGCTCATCGTGACGTTTATGCCATGCGTGCACCTCGGTGCAGACGCGGTGGAGCATCCAGGTCCCGATCTGGCGGATCATCCCGCTCTCCTCGGCGGTCGGGATGAAACTGCCGGGCAACAGCAGGCCGCGCGACGGGTGCTGCCAGCGCACCAGTGCCTCGAAACCGCTGATCCGTCCGCTGCGCAGCTCCACCAGCGGCTGGTAATAGGCGCGCAGCTCGTCGTGCTCGACGGCCCGGCGCAGGTCGCTGTCGATCTGAAGCCGTTCGACGACGTCGCGGTGCATCTCGGGGCGGAAGAGTTCGTAGCGGGAGACGCCGAGAGATTTAGCATGATAGACCGCGATATCGGCGTCGCGAAGCATCTCCTCCGGGGTGTGGTATCCCGCCGCACCCGGGGCGATACCGATGCTGGCACTGCTGTAGACGTCGCGGCCGGCGATGATGAAGGGGCGTTGCAGGGCGTGCTGCAGCCGTTCCGCGATACGGCGGAGCTCTTCGGGAGCGCCGATATGCTCCTGCAGCAGAACGAGGAACTCGTCGCCGCCGAGCCGGGCGAGGGTGTCGCCGGGGCGGACGACGTCTCCCAGCCGGCGGGCAATGGCGACAAGAAGCTGGTCGCCGACACCGTGCCCGAAACTGTCGTTGACCATTTTGAAGCGGTCGAGGTCCAGGAACATCAGCGCAAAACGGTAGCCGGGTTCGCGGCGCTGCCGTTTCAGCGCCTGGCCGAGGCGATCGAGGACGAGGGTCCGGTTGGGCAGACCGGTTAGGGGGTCGTGCAGGGCACCGTGGCGTAGCCGCGCTTCGGCCTCTTTGCGCTGGGTGACATCCCGAGCGACGGCGAGAAGGCGGGAGTGGCCGCCGATTTCGGCGCTGCGCAGGTGGAGCTCGATCCAGAGGCGGTTTCCGTCGGGGCGCTGCGCCTCCCACTCCATCAGCTGGGACATCCCTTCGACGGCCTGGCGGATCTGGCGTGCCCACTGCATAGGCGAAGGGCTCTGCTCGCTCATGCCCAGCGCGTCGAGCCGGAGCCGTCCGGGGACGAACTCGTGCAGTGCAAAGAGCTGGCGGAGCCGCTCGTTGGCTTCGATCAGGCAGAGGGTATCGGGGTCGACTACGGCGATGCCGTCGTTGACACTGTCGAAGATAGCGCGGTAGTTCGCCTCGGAGGTGCGCAGCGCCGCCTCGGCGATCAGGAGTTCGCGGATATGGACGTAGACCTCCAGGGCGGCGGAGACCGCCCGGACGTCTTCGGCTTCAGTGTAGGGGGCATGGACCCGACGCGCGGCCGGGGTGCCGAGCATCACGACGGTGCCGGTACGGCGGTGTCCTACCCAAAGGGGTGTTTCGAGGCCGCTGGCGGTGCAAAGCGCTTCCGCGGTATCGCCGGGGAGCTCATCCCAGCGCTCCGGGCAGGGACGCGGCAGCGGAGGCAACTGCTCAAGCATTGCCGAAAATCCCGCAGGGAACCCCAGCGCATGGCGCAATCGGAGCCGACCGTCGTCCCCGAGCCGCATCAGGGCCACCCGGTCCGTCCCCAGCGTCTCCAGCAGGGTGGAGAGGAAGCGTTGTCGCAGCGCGTTGGCGGTGAGGCCGCTGCGGGCGATGTCGAAAAGCGTCTGGACCACGGTCGCTACCGTACGCTGACGGTGGAGTTCCCGTCCCGTCGCGGCGAGTTCCTCCTTCAGCCGCAGCAGCTGGGAACCGAGCCGGTCGGACTGCTCACGGTAGAACGCTTTCTCCTGATCGTCGCGGGTCATCGGCTACTCCCTCAGGGCAAAAAAGGTCAGTACGCCGGTCCAGTCGAGGGGACGCGACCGGCCCAGCAGCGGTGCGATCTCCACCCCCGAGTAGAACCCCAACAGCGGCAGCGTGTCGCCGAGGGAGCGGAGCATCAGCTCCGCCTCCTCCTCTTCCGTGCCGCTGAAGGCGGAGGCCCGGGCGGCGCAGTCGAAATAGAGACCGAAAAGGAGGTGGCGGCCGCGAAGGGTCTCGAACAGATCGCGGCCGCGCTCGCGGGCAGAGGCGAACATCTGCTCGGCGTCGGTCACCATGACCTGGACCCGGCTGCCGGGGCGGAAGTCGGACTCGAAAAGGGTAACTGCGCCGGTATCGGCATCCGAGGCGATGACCAGGCGGTTGACGTAGCGGGTCTCATCGAAGGGTGCAAAGGGATCCCCATGCTTTTCGCCCAGGGTGATGAGCATCGAAAGCTCCCGCCCCAGCAGCGCTTCGGGCGGCCGTCCCAGCCGTTCGGCCAGCACCGACGCGGCGGGACGGCCGTCGAGTTCGTAGACCGTGGCGCCTTCGATGCGGGTGATCTCCATGAAGGCGCTGGCGGGGGTGCAGCCGTGCATGATGGTGTGGAAAGCCTCGATCTGCGGCGGCATGACGACGGCGACAGCCTCGTGCCGTGCATGCCCTTCGCCGTTAAAGACGTAACTTTCCGTCAGGGTGAAGAAGCGGAGCGTCCCGGCACCGACAATCGGTATCTGACGCTCCCCAAGCCCCTCGTAGAGGCCGTCGAGCAGGGTGCTTGCGACATGCAGACGGGGGACGGGGTCCGGCGGAGCCTGAACCGAATCGTAGAAGAGGATGACAGCAACGCCCTCCGGTACCTCCCGCAGGGCCGTGCCGAGGGTGCGGCCCGCCTCGCTTTCGCCGTGGGGCACCAGGGGAACGCGCAGGATCTCCGGCATGCCGAAGGCGTCGCCGAAGAGGGCCACCGCGCATTCGTAGCCGGTTACCCCGATCAGCTCCCGGGTAATGCTCCCTACGGCCGCGCCGCCGACGACCGGGATCGTCCCGGCGATGCTCCGTACGCCGGCCAGAAACGCGTCGGGATCGTGCTGCCCCCCGCAAAAGGCAAGGGCCCAGGCGGGGGGCGTCCCGGCGGTGAGCAGTGCGCGTGCCTTAAACGCCGCCTCTTCGCCGGCGGCGTGCGACGTCGTCTGGTGCGACACACCGATCCCCAGCCACCTCTCATTCGTACCTGTTGCCGGCATTTTGACCTCCTCGATGTAGGCCTGTAACCATACTTTATAGCACTATAGCGGTTAAAAGTAACAAAATACCATGAAACAGGTGTTAGTGTCTGCAGTTCAGGGAGACGTTTATCAAGAGTGGATAAAATTTTGGCGCGAAGCACAGG
Source organism: Sulfuricurvum sp. (assembly GCA_003245815.1). Taxonomy (GTDB): domain Bacteria; phylum Campylobacterota; class Campylobacteria; order Campylobacterales; family Sulfurimonadaceae; genus SZUA-415. The sequence continues at coordinate 906 of QKCD01000014.1, read as the reverse complement.
CATTACCTGTTATCGACGCTTCGTATGCTAAGATGTTGCCGGTCGAAAAGGGTATCTTGCCGCATGCCTCCTGTGCAAACCGCCGGATACCGAAGATGTCAACTAAATTTTTCTGGAGTTAATTGTGATGACAAAACCTGTTAAAAGTTCATTGAAACACCGTGTCGCCGCGCTGGGCCTTGCCGCCTTCGCCATGGGCGCAACCGCCGTGGCCGCCGAAAAGCCGGCCGCGACTGTCAACGGCGTTGCCATTTCGCAGAAGATGGTTGATGCCTATGCCCAGAAACGCCCGGGCGGAGCCGACCAGAAAGAAGCCGTGGTCAATGAGCTTGTGGCACAGGAGCTTCTGGTTCAGGAGGCCAAGCGCCGCGGTACCGAGAAGGACCCGGAAGTAAAAATGGAGATCGAAATCCTCACGCGCGGCGTCCTTGCGGGCAGCGCGATCAAGGCATACATCGACGAGCACCCCGTTACCGAGGCGCAGATGCAGGCTGAGTACAAGAAGGTTGCCCCGACCCTCGTCTCCGAGGAATACAAAGCGCGCCATATCCTGCTCAAGACGGAGGATGAGGCAAAGGCGGTGATCGCCGAGCTGAAGAAGGGGGGCGATTTCGTCGCCCTGGCGAAAAGCAAGTCCGTGGGTCCTTCCGCGAAAAACGGCGGGGATCTGGGATGGTTCAACCCGGCCCAGATGGTACCGCCCTTCGCGGAAGCGCTCAAGACGATGAAGAAGGGCAGCTACAGCGTAGCGCCGGTCCAGACCCAGTTCGGCTGGCACGTCATCCTGCTTGAGGACACACGCACCAAGGAAGCGCCGACGTTCGAGCAGCTCAAACCGCGCCTGGAAGTCTTCATGCAGCAGAAAGCGACGCAGGAGTACATCAAATCCCTCGAAGCGAAAGCGAA
>QKCD01000049.1 GCA_003245815.1 Sulfuricurvum sp. | reverse complement strand
AAGGTCTTCGACTTCACCTGAACAGCGCTGAAGCCTTCGGGGGCATCGGAGAGCAGTGATTCGTCGAAGACCTTCGCCCGGATGACGGCGTGTGGACACACCTCCATACATTTGCCGCACTGGATACAGACGTCCGGGTCCCATACCGGGGCATCCATGGCGATCTCGCGCTTCTCGTACTGCGTCGTCCCCAGCGGCCAGGTCCCATCGGCCGGGATGGCGCTGACGGGGATGCTGTCGCCCTCGAAAGCCTCCAGCTTCGCGGTCACGTTCTCCAAGAAAGGATCGTCGACGTCAAGCTTGTAGACGGGCAGCAGGTCCGCGCCGGAGCTGACGGCGTCGGGCACGGTGATCTCGTGAAGGTTCTCGATCGCCTTGTCAACCCCGCAGAAATTCATCCGCACAATCATCTCACCCTTCTTGCCGTAGGTCTTTTCGATGCTCTCTTTGATCTTCGCGATCGCCTGTTCCGGCGGGATGACGCCGGCGATATGGAAAAAACAGGTCTGCATGATCGTATTGATCCGCCGCCCCAGGCCGCACTCCTTCGCCACCTCGTAGGCGTTGACGGTGTAGAGCTTCAGGCCCTTCTCGATGATGCGCTGCTGTGCAATCCGCGGCAGCCGCATCCACACCTCATCGGCGTCGTAGGGGGCATTGATGAGCACCTTCGCCCCCGGTTTCGCTTGTTTGAGGATATCGTACTTGAGAATGAATACGAACTGGTGCACACCGACGAAATCGGCGGTATCGATGAGATAGGTCGAAAGGATCGGCTCGGCCGAAAAGCGCAGGTGCGACGTCGTCATCGAACCCGATTTTTTCGAGTCGTAGACAAAATAGCCCTGGACGTGCCGCCCCTCCTCCCCGATGATCTTGATGGAGTTCTTGTTCGCCCCGACGGTCCCGTCGCTGCCCAGGCCGTAAAAGAGCGCCTGTTCGACGCCGGCACTGTCTGTCTCGAACACGGGAACATCCAGGGAGAGGTGGGTGACGTCGTCGGTGATACCGACCGTAAAACGCCGTTTCGGCTCAGGTTTTTTCAGTTCGTCAAAGACCGCTTTGACCATCGCCGGCGTGAACTCCTTGGAGGAGAGGCCGTAGCGTCCCCCGATAATGCGGGGCATCTGTTTGCACTCCCCCATCGAGAAGGCTTCGGCGTAGGCGTGCATGACATCCTGAAAGAGCGGTTCGCCGTTGGAGCCCGGTTCCTTCGTGCGGTCCATCACGGCGATGGACTCCACGCTTCGGGGGATGGCATTCAGCAGCCGCGCGGCATCAAAAGGCCGGTAAAGGCGGACGACGAGCACCCCGGTCTCATACCCGAGCCCGTTGAGTGCGCCCACCGCCTCCCGCACCGTTTTCGCGGCGGAGGCCATGATAACGATGAGCTTTTTGGGATTGGCACAGCCGTAGTATTCATAGAGCCCGTACTGCCGTCCCGTCAACGCGGCGAACCGGTCCATCTGCTCCTGCAGGATTCCCGCAAAAGCGTCATAATAGGCATTGACGCTCTCGCGCCCCTGGAAGTAGACGTCGGGATTCTGGCTCGTACCGCGCAGGACCGGCTTCTCCGGGTCGAGCGCCCTCGCCTTGTGCGCCGCCACCATCTCCGGCGTCACCATCGCCTTCATCACGGCATCATCGAGGGTGTCGACGCCGACCAGTTCGTGGGAGGTGCGGAAGCCGTCGAAGAAGTGCAGCACCGGGATGCGGCTCTGCAGGGACGCCGCCTGGGCGATCAGGGCGAAGTCGTGCGCTTCCTGGGCGTCGCAGGAGGCGAGCATCGCGAAGCCCGTCGGACGGCACTGCATGACGTCGCTGTGGTCGCCGAAGATGGAGAGGGCCTGGGCCGCCAGGGAGCGGGCCGCGACATGGAAGACGGTCGGGGTCAGTTCCCCGGCGATCTTGTGCATATTCGGGATCATCAGCAGCAGTCCCTGTGAGGCCGTAAAGGTCGTCGTCAGCGAGCCGGCCTGCAGGGCGCCGTGGACGGCACCGCTCGCCCCGCCCTCGCTCTGCATCTCCATGACGTCCGGGACCGTTCCGAAAATATTCGCGTCCCCTTTGGCAGCGTACTCGTCCGAGTGTTCCCCCATGGGCGACGAGGGGGTAATCGGGTAGATGGCGATCACTTCGTTGGTTTTGAAAGCGACACGCGCAACGGCTTCGTTGGCATCCATGACAATTCGTGGCATCTCTTGGCTCCTTTGGTCTTGTATCGGCATGATCCCGCTGCGGAGAAAAGCCGTCTGTTCCCGCTGTACGCGTCAACGCCAGCCTTGCGACGGTACTGCAAGAAACTTTCTACCCGTCGGTCATCGCCCATTGTACTGCGATGCGCTAAAAAGTCAAATTAATTAAAACGGAATGAAACCGAAGAGAGATATTCGGGGGGATAACCCCCCGGAAAACACGCCGCTGCGCGTCAGTCGATCAGGTTGATGGACGACAGCAGTTCGCTGTCGATCGTGTAGGTGTGGGAGACGACTTCGTCGATCTCCATGAGTCCGTAAGAACCGTCGCGGTAATAGACGACTTTGTTGGCGTCTCGGGAGTGCAGCAGGTGGTCGATGGCATGGATAACGAACTCAAAGGCCATCAGCCTGTCGGTGACCGTCGGGTTCCCCCCGCGCTGGATATGCCCCAGAATGCTCACCCTGGTCTCCAGGCCTATCGTCGACTCCAGCCACTCGGCGATCTCGGCGGTCTTGCCCGTTCCCTCGGCCACGACGGCCAGAATGTAGCCGCGCCCCCCGGCCACCTCTTCAAGCAGCTGTTTCTCCGCCACTTTGATATTGAAATCGGCCTCGGGGATGATACAGATCTCGGCCCCGCTGGCCAGGGCGGAAACGACGGCAAGGTAGCCGCACTCCCTACCCATGACCTCGACGACGAAGGCGCGGTCGAAGGTCGATGCCGTATCGCGGATCTTGTCCAGGGCGTCGCGGATGACGTTGAGCGCCGTATCGACGCCCAGGCAGTAGTCCGTGCCGTAGATATCGTTGTCGATCGTTGTCGGAATGCCGACAAAGTTCAGCGGGAACTCCTCGCTGAAACGCTGCATGGCACGGAAAGAGCCGTCCCCGCCGAGCACGACGAGCCCCGTGATGTCATACTTTTTGAGGTTC
>QKCD01000114.1 GCA_003245815.1 Sulfuricurvum sp. | reverse complement strand
TATGGCGCATGTACTGTTTCAGCCCCGTCGCTTCGGGCAGCAGCTCCTTCACCTTTGCGAAGAGCGCCGCGTCCTCCATCAGCTGCGGTTCCTCGATCGTGCTCCCGCCGCCCGTCGCGTCGATGCCGAGTTTTCCGCCCACGAGGGCTTCGGGACTGGAGTGGTCCAGGGCGTCGGTAATCCCCTCGGAGACGAAGAGACGCTTGGGGTTGAAACGGTTGAGGACGTAGGTGGCCAGGGATTCGTAGTTCTCCAGACGCGGCGCGTTCTCGTCCACGAAGATTGCATGCTTGACGAAGCTCATCTGCCCCGCCCCCCAAAAGACGTGCATAAACTGCTTCGCATGCCCCTTGTAGAGCGGCTGCATCTTCGCCAGGATCAGGTTGTGGAAGACGCCGTTTTCGGGCATGTGGTAATCGATCAGGTCCGGGGCGTTGGTCTTGAGCAGGGGGAGGAAGATCCGTTCCGTCGCCCATCCCATGTACTTGTCCTCCAGCGGCGGCTTGCCGACGACCGTCGCCGTGTAGACCGGCTTCTTCTTGTGGGTGATGGCGCTCACCTCCAGCACCGGGTAGGGCTCTTCGAGGGTGTAGTAGCCCGTATGGTCCCCAAAGGGGCCCTCGATCCTCATCTCGCCGGGGTCGAGCCACCCCTCGATGACGTAGTCCACGTCTTCGGGGACGTAGAGCGGCGTCGTCAGCGACTTCACGAGGCGGGCCGGCTCTTTCTTGATGAAGCCGTAGAGGAGCAGTTCGTTGACGCCGTAGGGGAGCGGCGCCGTCGCGCACCAGGTGTAGAGCGGATCGCCGCCGATGGCGATGGAGACGGGCATCCGCATCCCCGCCTTGTGGTACTGGTCAAAGAAGTGCGAGGCGTCCTTGTGGATCTGCCAGTGCATCCCGAGGTGGTTCTTGTCATAGACCTGCAGGCGGTACATCCCCAGGTTGACCATGGAGCCGTCAAGGCTCTGGGTGTAGACCTGCCCCATCGTGATGAAGGGGCCGCCGTCCTGTTCCCACGTCGTCAGGATCGGCAGGTCGTAGAGGTTCACCTTGCCCTCGAGCTGCTTTACCTGCTGGCAGGCCCCTTTGCCCTTCAGGCGCTTGGGAAAGACGTTTTTGAGGGAGAAGAGCTCCCCCGCCATCGAGAACTTCTCTTTCAATGAGGCGGGGGGTTTCATATGCAGCAGTTTCGTGATCTCGTCGGCGACGCTCTCGACGCTACGGCCGAAAAGGAGCTCCGTGCGGCGGTAGGAGCCGAAAAGATTCATCAGAACCGGGACCCGGAACTTCGTGCCGCTCTTGCCGTCAACGGGTTTCGTGAAGAGCAGCGCCTTGCCGCCCTCGTTTTTCTTCACTTCGGCATAGGCCAGGTGGGGGATTTCCAGGTCGATATCGAGGGGCTCGTCGATCACCGTCAGTTCGCCGTGCGCCTTCAGAAACTCAATGGTACGCTGCATCGTTGCATCTCTCTTTCATCTTTTGGTCTTTGGAGGGCGGCGGGGCGTCCGCCCGGGTGTCGCAATGGGTTAGCGGGGGGAGAGGGTCGCCATCGCCTCGGCGCGGCGCAGCAGTTCTTTGGCGCCGGGCGCGATCATCGGTTCGGCCATGCTGCGGCCGAGCCCTTCGCACTCGGAACGCTTGACGAGCCGTGTGTCCGTCAGGATCTCGCGGCCGTTGGGCAGTCCCAGGATCGCTTTGACGATGACGTCGTCGTTCTCCTGGACAAAGGCGTTCACGCCGATCGGCACCTGGCACCCCCCCTCGAGGGTATCGACAAACTCCCGCTCAATCGTCGTTTCGAGGCGGCTGTACTCGTCATCAAGTCCCTGACAGATGCGGATCACCTCCGGGTCGTCGATGCACTGGATCCCCAGGGCCGCCTGGCCCATGGCGGGGAGCATCTCCATCAGGGAGATCTCGTAGACGTGCTCGGCCTCGTTGTGCAGTTCGAGGCGGTTGATCCCCGCGGCGGCGAGGATGATCGCGTCGTACTGCCCCTCCTTCATCTTGCGGATGCGGGTGTTGACGTTGCCGCGCAGCCATTTGATCTCCAGGTCCGGGCGCAGCAGCATCAGCTGCATCTGGCGCCGCAGCGAAGAGGTGCCGACGACCGCCCCCTTGGGGAGGTCGTCGAGGCTGGAGTACTTGTCGCTGAGCATCGCGTCGCGGACATCCTCGCGCTCCGTGATCGCCGCCAGGACCAGCCCCTCGGGCATCTGCGTCGGAACATCCTTGAGCGAGTGCACGGCCATATGCGCATCGCCCCGGTACATCGCCTCTTCCAGCTCCTTGAGGAAGAGCCCCTTGCCGCCGATCTTCGCCAGCGGGACGTCGAGGATCTTGTCCCCCTGGGATTTCATCGGCAGCAGCTCCACTTTCAGTCCCGGATTCTGCTCTTCGAGCACGGCCTTGATATGCTCGCTCTGCCACATGGCGAGCTTGCTTTCGCGGGTCGCGATGACGAGTTTTTCCATCATTTCTTACCTACCACCTCTTTGTATTTTGTTTTCGACGGGTCTTTATCGCCGTCGAAGAAGACCGTCGGCGTACCGCTGACCATCATTTTCATGGCGACGTCCTGGTCGTGGGCGAACTGCGCCTCGACCGATTTGGCGTGCAGCTGTTCCTTGGTGATCTTCGTCCCCAGGGTCGCGTTGAAAGCGTCGAGTATCTTCTGTTCGTCGCTCTCCGCCGGGTTGATCTGAACCGTGTAGAGCTTGGCGACGACATCTTTCGCCCCGTGCTGTTCCGCCGCAATGGCCGCCTTGGTCAGCGCCACGGCCGCGGGGTGCAGTGCCGCCAGCGGCAGATGGTAGTAGTAGACTGCGAAGGTCTCGGGGTGCGCTTTGAGCTCCTCAAGGGCCTGCGGTACGTAGCGGCGGCAGAAGGGGCAGAGCGGATCGGAGAAGATCGCCACCTTGTGCTTCGCTGCGGGAATGCCGTAGATCAGGTTCTCCCGGCTGTAGAAGCTGCTTTCAAACGGGGGGGAGACCATCTCGTTGACACGGCGCTTGAGGCGGATGTTGTGCAGCTCCGGGGTCATAATGTCGCCGTTGACGAAGTAGATCTGCTGCTGCTTGACCGGGCGCTCCTCGCCCTGGGCCTTGATCATCCCGTCGAGCATGATGATGTAAGCATCCCACCCCTTCGGTTCGTCGAGGGGAATCTTGTTGACGATACTGACTTCGAGGGAAGTGATGTTCGGGTTGCGACCGATCATATCCTTCAGGAATGCGACCAGTTTGGCATCCGCATCCACACCCGCTTTGGCCGGCTCCGCACAGGCGGAAAAGCCCAGCAGACTAACGCTTATCAGAATCGCTGATAATTTCGACATCAATGACATGATCATCCTTTTCTTCATGGTATGTGTAGTGACGGGTGTCGCGCTCGGGCATATTGCATCGGCCGTTGCGCGCGCTGTAACGGTTGACGAGCATCGTCGTAAAGACGGAAAACTGCATGAGGATCCCCGCGATGTCCGTCAGGAACCCCGGAAGGATCAGCAGTACCGCTCCGAAGAGCGTAAAGAGGTTCAGCTCCTGGAACTGCTGCAGGTTGATGCAGTTGTAGGAGACGGCCTTCATGTTTTCGGCGAGGGTGTTGCGGAAGTTGAAGAGGATCGCCACGCCGAGCATCGCCGTGAAGACCAGTTCGAAAAAGGTCATGATCCCCCCCATGTAGGAGGCGATATTGACGGAAACGACCACCTCCAGGAAGAGGTAGATCACGAAATAGATCATCCTATCATCTCCATCAGGGTCGCGAGGAGCGCATCGATTTTGACGTCGGTCCGCTCCAGCGTGGTGCGCTCGACGATCTGGACCATGCCGTTTTGCAGTTCCTTGCCGACGATGACGGTATAGGGAAAGCCGATCAGCTCCGCGTCCTTCATCTTGAAGCCGAAGCGCTCTTTGCGGTCGTCAAGGATCACCTCCACGCCCGCCTGCTGCAGCTCGGCGTAGAGCTTCTCGCCCGCTTCGAGCTGTTCGGCCTCCTTGACGTTGGAGACGACGACGTTGACCAGGTAGGGTGCCGTCGCCTTCGTCCAGATACAGCCGCTTTCATCGTGGCTCTGCTCGATAACCGCGGCGACGAGGCGGCTGACGCCCATACCGTAGGTCCCCATGACGAAGGGTTCGGATTTCCCCTGCTCGTTCAGGAATTCCGCCTTCAGCGGGGCGGAGTAGACGGTGCCGAGCTTGAAGATATGACCGACTTCGATCCCCTTCGTGTAGGTGAGCGTCCCGTCGCAGCAGGGGCAGGCGTCCCCCTCTTTCGCTTCGTAAAGCTCCGCGAACGCCGCCGCTTCGAGCATCCCCATCTCGAAGCCGACGAGGTGGTAGTCGCTCTCGTTGGCGCCGCAGATCATGTGCGTCGCCCCCTGCAGGGCCGTGTCGAATACGCAGCGCGCCCCTTCAAGCTCCATCGGCCCGATGAATCCCGGGACGAACCCCTTCGCGGTAAGCTCCTCCTCGCCGACGTCGACGATGTCGAGGGCGCCCACCGCGTTGACCGCCTTCACCTCCTGCAGGTCGTCACAGCCGCGCAGGAAGAAGAGGACGATCTCGTCGCGATCCTCGTAGATCGCACGCTTGGCGACCGCTTTGAGGGTGTAGTAGGGATCGACGTGGAAGAACTCCGCCAGGTCCGCGATGCTCTTGACGCCCGGGGTCTTGAAACGGCTGAAGGCCGCTTCGGGGGCCTTCGGGACGTCACGGCGCGCGCCGCGGCGGGCCGCCTCGATGTTCGCCCCGTATTCGCAGCGGTCGCAGACCGCCAGGGTGTCCTCGCCGCTGTCGGCGATCACCATCAGCTCCTTCGAACCGCTGCCGCCGATGGCGCCGCTGTCCGCCTCGACGATGCGGAACTCCAGCCCCAGGCGTTCGAGGATGCGCTTGTAGGCCGCCTCCATTGCGTCGAATTCTCGGTCCATATCCTCCGTCGTCGCGTGGAAGCTGTAGCCGTCCTTCATGACGAACTCCCGGCCGCGCATCAGGCCGAAGCGGGGACGCGCCTCGTCACGGAACTTCGTCTTGATCTGGTAGAGGTTCAGCGGGAGCTGCTTGTAGCTGGTGACGCGGTTGCGGACGATGTTGACCATCATCTCCTCGTGGGTCGGGCCGAGGACGAAGAGGTTTTCCTTGCGGTCATGGAAACGGAGCAGTTCTTTGCCGAACTTGTGGATCCGGCCGCTCTCCTCCCACAGCTCCGCCGGGGTGACGAAGCTCAGGTCCACCTCCTGGGCCCCGGCGCGTTCCATCTCCTCGTTGATGACACGTTCGATCTTCTTCAGGACGCGTTTGCCCAGGGGCAGAAAGTTGTAGAGGCCGGCGGCCACCTGCGAGACAAAGCCGGCACGCGCAAGAAAGATGTGACTGGGAAGGACAGCACCGGTCGGGGCCTCCTTCGTCGTCGGGATATACGCTTTGCTGAATCTCAATGGGTCTCCTTGGTTATGGTCATTTTGATGATAGGGTGAAGGAGCGAAGCCCCCTCTTCTCTGTTTAATACTTCTTTATTACCCTTGCGGGCACAAGCGCCCGGCATAAAGCCCCGCGCTGCCGGCTTTGCGGTACGCCTAGGGCGCACTTCCGGCGGCGAAAAGGTCTTCATCCTCGATATCGAGCAGGAACTTCAGCGACTCGATGGCGATGTCCGACTTGGTCTCCCCGGAGAGATCGCGCATCTTGGCGGTCATGTCATGCAGGAAACGCTTGAGCGTCTGCTCGTTCGACTTGCGCAGCTGCTCCGCGTACTCGCTCGGGATAAACCCCTTCTCGATCACCCGCTCCGTCTCCCGGGACGCCGCCTCGAAGGCGCGGCGGTAGATCTCCTTGATCATCGGCTCAACGGAGAGGGTCTTGAGCCATTCGAAGAAGGCCATCGTGTAGCGCCCGACGATGACGTAGGCCGCCTTGGCCTCGTCTTCGCGCAGCAGAATGTTCTCGTTGATGATCGATTTGAGGTCGTCCACCTGGTAGCAGGTGACCCCGTCGAAGTCGAAGTGGTCGATGTCGCGCGGCACAGCGATGTCGAACCAGTAGCGTTCGAAATCGCAGGGGCGGACCATCTCCTCGGTGATGATCGGGTCCAGCGCCCCCGTCGAGGTAAAGACAAGGTGGCACTCGTTGATCAGCCGTTCGAGGTCGCGGTAGTCGGCGACCTTGCATCCCGTCTCCTTCGCGATCGCGTCGGCCTTGGAGCGGGTGCGGTTGATCAGGGTGACGTCGGCGCGGTTGGCGAGCAGGTGCTTGGTGATGATCACCGACATCTCCCCTGCGCCGATGACCAGGGCCCGGGCCTTCTCGAGCTCCGGGAACTGCTGCTTCGCCTTGTCGACGGCGACACTGGCGACGGAGACGGGACGGGAGGAGATGTCGGTCGCTTCGCGGACCTCGGCGGCGCATTTAAAGGCGCGGTGGACGGCCCGGGTTATCTTCTGGCCGCAGTAGCCGTGCTGCTTGGCGAACCGGTAGGCGTCCTTGAGCTGGCCGGCGATCTGGGTCTCTCCGACGACCATTGAGTCGAGGGAGCTGGCGACGCTGAAGAGGTGGTGGATGGCGCCCTGATCTTCGAAAACGTCGGCCCGCCCCTCCAGCTCTTCGAGGGAGATCCGCGAACGCTCCGCCAGTAGGGTAAAGAGGTGCTCCGTCGCGTCGATGACGCTCGAACAGCTGCAGAAGATCTCCATCCGGTTGCAGGTGGAGATAAGGATCGCCTCGTTCACGGCGCCGTGTTCGGTGATCTTGGCGAGGCAGGCACCCTTGTCGTGCTCGGGGAAGGCGAGTTTTTCCCGGATCTCCAGGGTCGAATTCTTGTGGGTGAAACTGATCGTCAGGTAGTGCATCAGTAGGTTCTTTCCATCATGCTCTCGATGATCGCGACCAGGGCCGCCTCTTCCGGGACGGCGGCGACCGCCTCGTCGGAGAGCCTGCGCGCCAGGGCGTAGGACTTCGCGACGCAGCGATGCGCCTCGAGCTGCTCCTTGACCCACGCGGCATCGTCGGCTTCGAGCCGTTTCCCGTGGCAGGCGACCAGGCGCGCCTTCTCTTCCGCATCGAGGGCCTCGTAGAGGTGGATGTACGGCAGGGTGCATTTGCCTTCGACATAGTCGTTCATCGCCGGCTTGCCGAGGGTCGCCTCGTCGGAGACGATGTCGAGGATGTCGTCGATGATTTGGAAGGCCAGCCCGAGGTTCTTGCCGTAAAGGGCGTAGCGTTCGGCGTTCTTGCCCGTCAGGAGCGCCGCGCTCTTCGCCGCCGCCTCGATCAGCGACGCGGTCTTGTTGTAGAGCATGCCGAGGTAAGCGTCGGCATCGTCGTTGAAGTGCTCGGCCATGCGGACGTCCTGCATCTCGCCGACCGAAAGTGCCGTAACGGCGTCGGCGACGCAGCGGGCGATGTCCCGGTCGAAGGCGACGAGGGAGGCGAAGGCCTTGGAGTAGAGGATATCGCCGAGCATCACCGCCGTCTTGCTCCCTTCCGTGGCGTTGACCGAGGGGGCGCCGCGGCGCAGGGCCGCATCGTCGATGACGTCGTCGTGCAGCAGGCTCGCCGCGTGGACCAGTTCGATGATCGCGCCCAGCAGCGGCGCTTCGGCGTGGTCGCCGGCGATCTTCATGACCAGTTTGGCACGCAGGCGCTTTCCGCCTTTGAGGGTCTTGAAAAGGTGCGATACGGCATCGTATCCCACCTCGTCGACCAACCTCGTTATCTGCTCTTCAACTTGCTCTAACATTACCTTCCTACTCATCCCTCTCTAGATATTTCAGCTCGACCCGTTCCGCGTCGTCGCGCAGCAGCAGATCGAAGACCGCTTCCTGGCGCGAAGCCTCAAAAGCTTTGAATTTTATCACAATATAGGTAAAAGCCTTCGGGTCGGAACCGCGCATGTCGATTTCGACCCGAACGCTCTGGTTTTTGTGGTTCAGCCGCAACACGTTCTGGGCGTTGAAGCCGTCGTAGGCGCGCAGCAGCACCAGGCCGCCGTTTTGGTAGAGAGTCCACCGAAACTGCAGCAGGTGCTGGCTGCCGTCGCGTTTGACGAGGATCTTTTCGATCGCGTCTTTTTTAAGCCGGATCTCGCTGCTCTGGCGAAAGGCCGCCGACGCGCTGCCCACGACGAGGAGCGCGACCAGCAGGATCCGGAGGAGCACGGGTCTACTCGTTCGCCGAAAGGACGTTGCCCACGTGCTCGATGTAAATGTTCTTGACGTATTCGTCGACGCGGGCGCCCTCGCTCAGCAGCATCTGCGACACCTTTTTGTCGATCTCGTCCTCGTGGATGAACTCCCCGAGCAACAGTTCCGTCGCCGCAAGCCGGCGCATGATCTGCTCGAGCTCGGCTTCGGCGAGGTTGCGGTTGGCGTTGTAGATGATGTCCAGGAACTTGCTCTTCGGCGAGCCCATGAAGATGTCGTCTTCATCTTCGAAAATATTGTACATGTCCATGATTGTGGTAACCCGTTGTTTGGAAATTCGCAGATTATACCCTGTGTAGTCTTATAGCAGGGAAAATCAACCGAGGATACTCTACCGATTGCCCCTTGCAACCGCCTAAACGGTTTCGGCCAGTAACGGCGCTTAAGCTATAATTGCGTCATGACCGATTCAACGACCCTCTTTCACGGCTTTCCCCGGGAGTGTGTTCCCTTTATGGCGACCCTCAGACGCGACGGCGACATCGCATGGCTCGAGGCGCACAAGTCCGACTACCGCGACCTCATCCTCGAACCCGGCCGCGCCTTCGTCGCGGAGATGGGCGAGCACCTCCAGGCGCTGGTGCCCACCATCAACGCCGTTCCCAAAGTCAACGGTTCGCTCTTCCGCATCTACCGCGACAGCCGCTTCCACCGCGGCGAGATCAAAGACCATATCGGGTTCGTCTTCTGGCAGGGAAGCGGGAAACGGATGGAGAGCTCCTCCTTCTACATGCAGTTCGATGCCGAACGTCTCCTCTTCGCCGCCGGCATGAGGCGGTTCAAGCCCGAGATGCTCGCCGCCTACCGCGACGCCATCCGCGACGACACGCGGCGCGAGGCCCTCCACCGCATCCTCGAGATCCTCAAAGCTGCGGGGTACCGTCTCCCCGAACCGCGCTACAGACGCTATCCCAAGGGCTTCGACGCTTCCATGCCCCACGCCTACCTCGCCCTTTTCGACGCGATGTACGCCTACACCTTCCGGGAACTCGACGCGACCTTTTTCAGCGCCGGACTGCCCGACGCGGCCTACCATATCTTCGAACCGCTGCTGGAATTGCAGCAGTGGGTCTACGAGATGACGCTCTCGACCTAGTGGTTGCGCTCGTCGCGCCGCTCCGGCTCCGCCTTCGGCGGTTCGCGCCGCGCGTCCAGCTCCGCTTCGAGGGTTTTGACCCGCTTCTGCAGCCGCCGCAGCATGGAGAGCAGTTCCTCGTCGTCGATGCGGTGCTCCGCTTCGACGTGGTAGCGCAGCGCCATGTGGATCGCGTGCTGCGCCTCTTCGGAGTGCTGCCGGGCGTTCTGCGCGTCGATATGCGCCATCTCGGCGAAGCGCGCGGCGTTGGTGCTCATCTCGCGGCAGGCCGCGACCGCCCGTTCGAGCTCGTTGTGCTCGATCATCCCCAGCAGTTCCTGCACACGTTCGGCGTTGCGGCGGCTCTCGTCACGCAGCGCCGCGATCTCGTCGTTGAGCGCCTGCAGCGCGTCGAGGTTGCGGTGCAGCTCCTCGCGCATGGCGGGGTCGTATCCCGCCGCAAAAGCCCGCCACTCCGCCTGCACCGCGCCGATGTCGCCCTGTAGGCTCTGCACCTCGTTTTTCGTGGCGCATCCGCCCAGCATCAGCAGTGCGGGCAGAAGCCCCGCGTACCAGAATTTCATCCGTTGACTCCTTGTGTGGTGGTGGTCCCCTGGGGTGCCTTGACCCGGTAGACCACGGCGTACATCAGGGGGACGTAGACGAGGTTGAGCAGCGTCGCCCAGACCAGGCCGAAGCCGAGCGAAACGGCCATCGGCTGCATGATCATCGCCTGCCCCGAAGCGAAGAAGATCAGGGTCGAAAGCCCCAGTACCGTCGTGATGGAGGTCATCAGGATGGGGCGCAGGCGTGTGCGCGCCATGCGCATCAGCGCCTCCGTATCCCGCGCGCGTCGGATGAAGCTGACCATGATGAGGCCGTCGTTGACGACGACCCCCGCCAGGCCGATGGAACCGATGATGCTCGGCATCGTCATGTTGAGCCCCATGATCTCGTGGCCGCCGTAGACCCCGAGGAAGACGAGGGGGATCGTACTGATGACGATCAGCGACTGCCGCAGGGAGTCGAAGAGCCAGACGAGGGTAATGAAGATCAGCACAACCGCCGCGGCGGCGGCTTGGGACATCTCGCGCTTCGTCTTGGCGTTCTCCTCCTCCTCGCCCTTGATCATCACCTCGTAGCCCGCACTCCGCAGGGCGTCAAGCTGCGGCGCGATCGCCTCCATCACCTCCGAAGAGGTTTTGACGCCGCTCTCCAGGGAGGCATAGACGGAGCGGATCCGTTCGCCGTCCTCCTTGTTCAGGACGACGTAGGCCTGCTCCGTCAGAAAGTCGCACACCTCGTCGAGGGCCACGAAGCGCGTCGTCCCCGGCACCTGGACCCGGACGTCGCGCAGCGCGTCGAAGTCATCCTTCAGACTCCCCTCGATACGCATGCGCACGAGCCCCTCCTCGTTGAAGAGCTTGCCGTACTCTCCCTTGAGGTAGAGCGCGCGCAGTTCGCGGCTGATCAGCTGTTCGTTGAAACCCAGCTGCTGGCCGTAGCTGTTCACCCGGAGCTTCAGCTCCTGCTCCCCCAGCGTCGCGTCATCGGTGACGTTGTAGACCCCGTCGACCCCGCTGAGCGCCTTGCCCAGGCCTTTGACCCCCGCAACCAGTTCGGCGTCGGGTTTTCCCCCGACGGAGATCTCGATGTCGTGGGCGACGACCCCCGTCCCCGGCACGTTGACGTTCATCTCCTCGAAGAGGGGGGCACCCTGCTCCCGCAGCTCGCGCAGGGGTGCGATCCAGCGCTTCATGTCGGCCGCGATCGCCCGGGCCGTCCGTTCCCGGATCAGCACCTCCGCATCATACTCGATGGAGAGGTAGGGGTTGATGTAGCGGTTGAAAAAGTTGTCGGGCGCGCGCTCCTGGAGTTCGACGAAAACGTGGAAGAGGTTCTCCCCGATCTCCGCCTTGTTCTCCGCGTCCAGGCGCATCCCGATGACCCCCGTCACCGACTTGTAATCCGTCGCGGGGAGGTTCTCTAGCAGGATCTTCTCGATGCGGGCGACGAGCAGTTCCGTATCTTCAAGCTCGTTGTTGATATTCACCTTGCCCGTGACGTAGACCTGGGTGACGTCGAAATCGGGGAAGAGCTGGAACTTGCTCTTCTGCACCAGCACCCCCGTCAGCGCGAGGATCGTCACGACCATCACGACGAGAGAGCGCTTCTTGCGGGAGAAGAGGCGGTGCAGGATTTGGTCGTACCAGCGGTAGAGGTGGGTCCAGATGGCGTGGGTCATATGGTCCTCCCGGCGCAGCCGCAGGAAGTCGTGGGCGTGCAGCGGCAGGAAGTAGAAGGCCTCGAAGAGCGAGCTCAGCAGCAGAATCGAGATCATGATGGGGAGGATCTTGATAAAGGCCCCCATCTCCCCGCTGACCATCAGCAGCGGCAAAAAGGCGAAGACTGTCGTCAGCGTCGCTGTCAATACGGCGGGAAACATCTCTGTCGCGCCGCAAATTGTCGCCTCGCGCCGCTCCATCCCCTCCTCCATGTGGCGGTAGATGTTCTCGGCGACGACGATCGCCTCGTCGACGAGCATCCCCAGGGCG
>QKCD01000020.1 GCA_003245815.1 Sulfuricurvum sp. | reverse complement strand
GCCGCTGGCCATCGTTTTGTAGACCGCTTCCATCGCGTCGTTAACGGTTGGGAAGATCCCCATCGCCGTCTTGGTCAGTTTCGGCTTGGAGAGGAGTTTGAGGGTCACCTCCGTCGTGACGGCAAGGGTGCCCTCCGAGGCGATGAGGATCCCCGCGATGTTATACCCTGCGACGTCCTTGATCGTGCGTTTGCCCGCTTTGATAACATCGCCGTTTGGGAGTACCGCGCGGATCGCCATAACGTAGTCCTTGGTGATACCGTATTTCGCCGCACGCATACCGCCGGCGTTTTTGGCTGGCCGGGTCCGGCGGGTAGAAGAGGCCGACCTCTTCGACGGCGCGCTGCAGGTCCATGTTGACGACGCCCGGCTGGACGACGGCGACCATGTTCTGCATGTCGATTTCGAGGATCTTGTTCATATGCTTTTCGAAGGCGAGCACGATGCCGCCGCTGCTCGGAAGCGCGCCGCCGGTGAAGCCGCTGCCGGCTCCGCGGGGGACGATGACGATGCGGTGGTCGTTACAGTAGCGCAGTACGGTGCTGACGTCCTGCTCATCGCGCGGGAAGATGACGGCGTCGGGTTCGAAGTGTTCACGGGTCGCGTCGTAGGAGTAGGCGATCAGGTGCGCCTTGTCGTCGTAGACGTTTTCCTCGCCTACGATGCGTTTGAGAACGTCGAGATGTTTTTTCTCCATCATGGGGTGCTCCTTAGTGTCTCAGGCGGCGGCTGCTGGCAGAGTGTGTGGCTGCCGGCGCCGCGTCGGTTTCGGGGGTTTGCGCTGCCGGTGCTGCCGCCTCGGCAGAATGCTCCGTGACCGCGGCGTCGATCTGGGCGCTCTTAGCATTGGCATCACGGATCAGCTCCAGGTAGTAGGGATCGTAGGCGTCCATGTCGCTGCTCCCCGTGCCCCAGAGCGCTTTGCGGATGCTCTCGACGCGGGAGTAGAAGGGAAGTTTGACCGCGCTGCGGGTGACCGGTGCGTCGGCGGTATGGAGCAGCGCCAGGGATTTGCAGTCGAGGGTGTAGAGCGTCGTATCCAGGTGGATGTAGAGCAGGCCGACGGCATTCTCCGTACAGAATTCGCTGAAGTCCTCGGCGGTCGGGGAGGGGTGGCCCGGGACGGAGAGGAACGCCGCGAAGCGGTCTGGGTGGACCCAGTGCAGGGTTTTGAACGCAGCGGTGATGCGGTCGTAGACGGTCGCGTCGGGAGCGATCAGCAGGGCCCGGGAGTAGTCCGGGGCGAGGATGAGGGTATCGCCTTGGCGGGGGCTCCAGGTCCCCTGCGGGAGGGCATTCTGCTTCAACCCTTCATAGGGGCGAAGGTCCAGCTGCGCGATATGGCTTTGGGCGTCGTAGGCAGTGACTTTCGCATCGGCGATGATCGAACTGTGCACGTCGTTGAAGTGGCGGACGATGACACCGCTCAGGCCGGGCTCGGCTTGGGCGACTTCTGCCGTCGCCTTGTCGTCGTTGACGCCGGTCAGCGAAGTTGTGAGGGTCGTCGCCGTGAGCAGGGCGGGAAGGAGGGTAAGAAGGAGTTGACGCACGGAAAACCTTTGATGACGATATGCGGCAGCAGACCTGAAAGGGCCGTCAGAGCGGGCTCCGCGCCGCTGAAAATTATGTGATTATACATTAGCAAACCTTTGTGTAAGTGAAGTTCTGATACCCTTCAACGGAAAATAAGCCGTGTACGGCGCCGTGGCGGGTGCGCTGCGGCACTCCATCGATCGTAAGGTAGAGCAAATGATGCGACTGGGAATTTTGATGCTGCTGCCCCTGCTGCTCTGGGGCGCCACGATGCATGAGCAGAAGTGGCCCGAAGGCGAGACTTATCTGGAGTATCTCGAACACCATGCCCTTCCGCTCAAACCCCTCTACTACGACCTCGACAAAGAGGATCAGAAGCTGACGGAGGAGATCATCACCGGCGTCCGCTACCAGACCCTTGAAGACGGCAACGGTACCATCGAGCAGGTGCTGATCCCCGTCAACGACGAGCTGCAGCTGCACCTCTACCGCGATCGCGCCGGGGCCTACGCCTGCGAGATCCTGCCGATCATCAGCGAGACGAAGCGCGAATCCTTTACGATCACCATCGAGAGCTCGCCCTATAACGACATCATCGCGGCAACGGGATCGACCCGGGTGGCCCAGGCCTTTGTCAGCGGCTTCAAGAACTCCCTCAACTTCCGCACCGACCTGCGCAAGGGGGACCCCCTGGTGATGGTCTACGAGCAGAAGTACCGTATGGGCAAGCCTTTCGCGGAGCCGAAACTGGAGGTGGCGATGATCGAGATGCGTAAAAAACGCCACTACGTCTTCCTCAACAGCGACGACCGTTACTATGACGAGAAGGGGCGGGAGATCGAAGGGTTTCTGCTCGGGCGTCCGGTGCAGAACGCGCGGATCAGCTCCCGCTTCACCAAGCGCCGTTTCCACCCGGTCCTGAAGCGCTACCGCGCCCACCTCGGGATGGACTACGCCGCCCGCTCCGGAACCCCGATCCATGCGGCGGGGAGCGGAACGGTCGTTTTTGCCGGGGTGAGCCGCGGCTACGGCAAGGTGATCAAGATCCGCCACAGTGACGGCTACCTGACGCTCTATGCCCACCAGAAGTCTTTCCGCCGCGGTATGGTCGCGGGCAAGCGGGTCAAAAAGGGTGAGGTGATTGGTTATGTCGGCTCTACGGGCCTTTCGACGGGACCGCACCTCCACTTCGGTCTCTACAAGAACGGCCGTGCCATCAATCCGGAGCAGGTTGTGCAGGTTACCACGCGCAAACTCGGCGGTGTGCAGCTGCAGGCTTTCGAGCAGACCAAGGAGAATCTGAGCCGCGAAGTCGACCTCTACCTCGCGGCGGCCCAGAGACCGAAGAAGTTCGCCTTCATCGACACCTTCTGCTATATCGACTCCGAGACCTGCCAGCAGGTCCCCTATAAAGAGGAGGTGCTCAACAATGAGACACTATAGCGAGATGCAGCACGCCTTTGAGCTCTTTCTGCAGGACCCCGACAGCTACAAGCTGCACGCCTCCGAAATCGCCTACCTGCTGCGGAAAGTCCGCAAGAAGGAGAGCAAGGAGGCTTTCCTCGAAACGCTGAAGAAGATTCCGCAGGATTTCCTCGGGGATGTTCTCCTGGAACTTCCGGAGAAGATCAAGGACGAAGCGATCGAGCACTTCTCTTCCGAGGAGCTCGCCCTGGCGATCGAGGGTCTGGAGTCCGACGACGCGACGGACCTGGTGCGCGACATCGACGACGTCGACGAAGGCAAGGGTGAAGCGGTCATCTCACACCTGGACGAGGAGGACCGCGAGGATATCGACAAGCTGCGGCGCTATGAGGAGTGGCAGGCCGGGGCCTGGATGCAGACGGAGCTCTTCGACGCGACCCTGGACGAAACGGTCCAGTCCTCCATCGACCGTCTCAAGGCTCTTAAAGAGGCGGACGAACTGGAGAACATCTACCAGGTCTTCATCATCAACGACCAGCGCCGGCTTATTGCGGCGATCGCGCTGGAGGACCTGATCCTCTACGACTTCGCCAAGACCTACCGCGAGGTGATCGAGACGAAGGAGTTCCGTTCTGTCGAAGCGGCGGCGGATATCGAAAACGTCGCCAAGATGTTCGAACAGTACGACCTCTCCGTCCTTCCCGTTGTCGACTGGCAGGGGAAACTGGTCGGGCGGATCACCTCCGACGACATCTACGACGTCATCGAAGAGCGGGCGACGGAACAGATCTACAACCTCGCCGGCGTTGACGACGAGGCGGAGCAGGAGGAACGGGTCTGGGGGGTTTTCCAGAAACGGGCCTCCTGGCTTTTCGTTAACCTGCTGACAGCAATCCTCGCCTCGGTGGTCATCGGCTTTTTCGATGCTACCCTTGCGGCCTTCATCCCCCTGGCCGTGCTGATGCCGATCGTCGCCTCTATGGGGGGCAACGCCGGTACCCAGACCCTGACGGTCATGGTACGCCAGATCGCCCTGGGGGAGATCGATTTCGAAAACGCGAAGCAGGCGCTGAGCAAGGAGCTCATCGTCAGCCTGCTCAACGGGCTGCTCTTTGCGACGCTGATGGGGATCATCGCCTACTTCTGGTTCGATACGGCCGCGCTCGGGGTTGTCATCGGGTTGGCGATGGTGATCAACATGCTGGTCGCGGGAAGTTTCGGGGCGGCGATTCCGCTGCTGCTCAAGCGCCTCGACATTGACCCGGCGGTCGGTTCGACGGTTTTGCTGACGACGGCAACGGATGTCTTCGGCTTCTTCAGTTTCCTCGCTCTCGCCCAGTCGATTCTGCTCTAAACCATGTACACCATCGACGACATCTCCCTCGAACCCTGCGGCGCATCGGACTTCGTGACGCTGGAGCGGATGCGCTATACCCAAGACGGCATCTGTAAAAGCTGGGACCTCGCCCGGGTGCACGACAGCGTCGCGGTGCTGCTCTACCACCGCGGCCGCAACGCCTTTGTCCTTGTTAAGCAGTTCCGTCCGCCGGTCTACCTCAAAAACAGGGACGGATTTACCTACGAGCTCTGCGCGGGGATCGTCGACAAGGAGAAGCCCCTGGCGGTCATCGCCCAGGAGGAGATCCACGAGGAGTGCGGCTACGACGTTGCCCTGGAGGAGATCGAACGGATCACCGCCTTCTACACCTCCGTTGGTTTCGCCGGGGCGAAGCAGACCCTCTACTACGCCGAGGTCGACGACAGGATGCAGGTGCATGATGGCGGCGGCATCGACACGGAGTCGATCGAAGTGGTCTATCTCCCCCTCGAAGCGGCACAAGCCTTTATCCTCGACGAGGCGAAGGCGAAAACGCCGGGGATCATGTACGCGTTGATGTGGTTTTTTTCTCGGCAGGGTTAGGAGAACCCGCCGCATTGCGGCGGGCAAGAAGAATGAAGTTTGATGACGCCCCGAAGGGCGTGAATTAGAATGAGAAGGTCGCGTTGACGTAGAAGTAGCGGCCCGGTTCGTTGAGCAGCATCGGCGGTGTCGTAGAGTCAATACTCAGAAGTGTCAGGTCCATGTAGGTGTTGGAGACTGCGTAGGTCTGATCCATGACGTTGTCGACGCCGGCCGTGAGGTTCCAGTGGCGGTCGATATCGTGGCTGAGCTTCAGGTTGACGACACCGTAGCCGCCGATTTTCTGCTCGCCGTTGTCGCTGTCATAGGTATCCCAGCCCAGGGCACTGACCAGTTCGATGCGGGCATAGTTTTCTTCGCCGTAGTAGTAGCTGATCGATGCGTTGGCCTTGAGGGGCGGGATATCGGCCAGGTCTTTGTCGGTCTGTCCGGCAAGGGCTTCCTCTTTTTGGCCGCGGAGGTAGGCCATACCGAAGTCGAAACCAAGGGCGTCGATCGGGTTGTATGAGGCGCTCAGCTCGGCGCCGTAGATCGTCGCGTTGATGTTTTCGAAGTTGCTGGCGCTCTTGCCGCTGTTGAAGTAGATGTAATCTTCAAGGAAGCTGTAGAAGGTTTTGAGCTTCACCTTGGCGTAGGCATACCGCTGTTCGATGCCGAGGTCGACTTCATAGTTTTTCGTTGCGTCGAGATCGTCGGTGCCGATAACGGCCATCCCTTTTTGGAAATAGAGCTCCCGGGCATCAGGGACGCGGATCGACTTGCCGATACCGCCGAAGATCGTGGTCGCGTCAGCGGCTTTGTAGGTGGCATAGATATTGCCGCTGACATCGTTGTATTCGTTGGCCAGCAACGCGGCATTGGATGACTCGATCTGCGTGTTGTCGTAGCGGACGCCGGCTTTCAGATTCAAGTCGCCGAAAGAGTGGGCGGCTTCGATGAAGAGCGCACGGTTTTCGGTATCGGCATCGTCGATGCTGGGACCTGTGACCGTACCGTCCATGGTGTAGTGGCCGTCCCAGTTGCGGTTGCTGGCATCGAGGCCGATCGTGAAGGCGGTATCGGCAGCGTCGAAACTGTTTTTCAGTTTCACGCCCTGCGTTTCCGTGGTCAAATGGTTGACCATGATGTGCATGGCCCCGTTGTTACGGTATTCGGTCGACATCGGATGGTCGACTTCAGACTGGTAGGCCTGAAGGTTCAGCTTCTTGGAGTAGCTGCCGAGGTTTCTGACGATGTATTCGGCATTGTAGATCTTGGAATTGTCGTAGAGCGCATCCATTCCCGAGTTGGGGTAGAGGACGTCGTCGCTCTGGTTGTCGGTGTAGCTCAGCTTCAGCTGCTGGTCGTCGGTCACGTTGACATTGATTTTCCCCATGAAAGACTGCTTCTCGTAAGCTTTCATCTCATGGTACGCCGGCTGATATTTGTTCATGGCAGGCGCCTTGTTGTCTGTCTGCTCGGCCAGAGTGTTGCCGTCACCGTCTTTATACTGGTCGCTGACCTCTTTCGAGCCGACGATCATCAGCTGGACACGGTCGTTACCGCCGCTGATGGAACCCGCGGCTTTCTTGTAGCCGAAGCTGCCGAGGTTGAGGCTTACTTCCCCTTCGACGTTTTCGGTCGGTTCTTTCATCGTGACTTCAACGCTGCCGCTGAGGGTTCCGAAGTCTTCGACATTGTAGGGCCCCTCGATGACCTCGACGCTTTCGACGTTATGGGTGACGACGTGCGACGTCGGCGGGTCCATGCGGTTCGGGCAGGCGCCGTTGATCTTCGTTCCGTCGATGGTAACGTTGATATTGTCGCGCTTCTGGCCGCGGAGCAGGATGTCGTTGGCGATGCCGCTGCGGCGGATGAGGTTGATGTTGGGAAGCTTGGTGGCGAGCGCTTCCGCGAGGTCGGCGGATTTAATCTCTTCGCCGCTGACGTCGCTGAGTTTGCTGCTCTCGACCGTCAGGGGTTCGAGCGTAGCCTCCGAGGCATGCAGCATTGCGGCGCAGACCAGGGAAAAACCGATTACTTTCTTCATATGATTCACCTTATAAATTACGGGAACTCCGGGAAACCCTGTAAGAGTGCAGCCCATACAGGGTTACGCGGAGCACCCGGCTAAGTACAGGGTTAGGATAGGGGATGGAGTGTTACAGAAATGTTAAAACGGCCCTCGGAGAACAAGAGATGGCAGGAGATGTGTAAAATCGTAGAAGCCGGTGCCTCCCGGCATGGGGGAGAGGACGGAAACCCGGCAAATAAGGTTACAATACCGCCCATGAATGCACATAGAAAAAAGATCCTGATGCTCATCCTCCTGGCGGCAGCCTCCGCCTTTTTCCTCTATAACGGCTTTGCGCTGCTCTTCTCCGAGGGGTGAGGCCCGCTAGGGTGCGGTGGCACTGCGCTGGTAACTCGTGATCATGCAGGCATTGAGGTCCTCCTGCGAAAGGTAGAGCTGCCCGAGGATGGAGTGGATGTTGCGGATATTGTCATGCTCAACGGCGATGACCAGCTCCAGCAGCTGCCCCAACTCCCCGTTGCGCTTGATCAGAGCGGACGCGATGTTCTTGTCCACGTTCATCTGCTTGAGCAGAGTCGCGAAACTGTCCTGGAACATCGCTTCGGCCATGGAGAGCAGCCCGGTCATGTAGGCGGCGCGGGCGAATTTCCCGGAGTTGTTGATTTTCCGGGCGAGCTCCTCCATCAGGTAGGCGCGTTGCGTCGCCTGCCGGCTCAGGTGCTTGGCGTACTCCACCCCCTCTTTTTCATCCTCGCCATAGGCGTAGACGAGGAGTTCGAGCCAGTTTGCGAGGCGTTCGCGACCGATCAGGATGAGCGCCTGTTCGACGGAGGCGATCGCATCGGCGGCGAGCCCCTCGTGCAGGCGGATAAACTTGAGGAGGTTGACGGTGAGATAGGGGGATTCGCTGAATTTTCCGATGATCTCGTCAAGCAGGGCGTTGGTTTTGATCAGGTAGATGATCTGAAGGATCAGGGAGATGTCGGGGTCGACCCGCTCCTTCCTGAAGATAAAGGGCTTGCTGAAGAGGTAGCCCTGGAAGAGTGTGAAGCCAGCCTGTTTCGCCCGCTCGTAGACCGCCTCTTCTTCGACTTTCTCGGCGATAAAGGTGATGTCGTACCGTTTCAGGGCACCAATAAGCGCACGGGGATCGTCGTGCTGCGAGAGGTCGATCTTGATAAAATCGACATAGGGGAGCAGGGGGGCGAACCGGGAGGCGATGGCGGCGTCGCCTCCGTAGTGGTTCAGAGCAAAACGGTACCCCTCTTTTTTCAGCTGCGCGATCCGCGCGACCACGTTCTCGTCGAGCTGCGAACTCTCCAGGATCTCCAAAACGAAATGCGACGGGGCGATGGAGTGGACGACCTCCCCCATCACCGTTTTATCGTCGACTTTGACGAAGGCGATCTGTCCCTTCGTCAGGGTATTGAGACCGATGTAGTTAAGGGCGTTGACCAGGACCCGCGCCGTGGCATGGAGGTGGTTCTCCACCCTCGTACTGTTGGCTTCGGTAT
This sequence comes from Sulfuricurvum sp., assembly GCA_003245815.1. Lineage (GTDB taxonomy): Bacteria > Campylobacterota > Campylobacteria > Campylobacterales > Sulfurimonadaceae > SZUA-415. The sequence continues at coordinate 3,907 of QKCD01000020.1, read as the reverse complement.
CCCGGTAGAGCAGTTCATAGGCAGCGGTCTGCCCCCGGATATCGAAGATCGGTTGGCGCGCGAGATAGACAGAGAGCTGCATGACAATCCCCCTTGTGCGGAGTCGTTGCTCCATTATAACACAGCAACAACACGCGACGGCAAATTATGTTAGCGCTGCTATGACCGGAGGGGGACTCCCTCGGGGAACTGCATGGTGACGCAGTGCAGCGAGCCGTGCTGACGCACCAGTACCGCGCAGTCGACGGGGACGATCTCGCGGCCGGGAAAGGCGTTGGCGAAGATCTTCAGTGCCGCGTCGTCCTGCGCAACGCTGTAGACGGGGACGAGCACGGCACCGTTGATGATCAGGAAGTTGGCGTAGGTGGCCGGGAGGCGTTCGCCGTCGTAATGGAGCGCATCGCACATCGGCAGCGGTATGAGAGTGAAGGGGAGACCCTGTTCGTCGCGCAGGGCCAGAAGCTCCGCTTCCATCGCCCGCAGTGCTTCGTAGTGTTCGTCTTCCGTGTCGTCGCAGCGGACATACATGATCGTCTTTTCAGCGATAAAACGGGCGAGGGTGTCGATATGGCTGTCGGTATCGTCGCCGGCGAGGTAGCCGTGCTCGAGCCAGAGGGTCTTTTCGATGCCGAAGTGCGTCTGCATCGCCGCGTCGACGGCGGCACGGTCCATCTGTGGGTTGCGGTTGGGGTTGAGGAGGCATTCGCTTGTCGTCAGGAGCAGCCCTGCGCCGTTGGATTCGATACCGCCGCCTTCGAGGATCATGGGAATGGTTTCGACGGGCGCGCCGTAGCGGGGGGCGAGTGCCACGGTCATGGCACTGTCGCGGGAGGCATCGAACTTGCCGCCCCACCCGGTGAAGGTGAAATCGAGGATGCGCGCTTCAGAGTTTTCATAAACGGTGATGCCGCTGCAGTCGCGGGCCCAGGTGTCGTCAGCCGTGTAGGCGGCAAAGTGGAGGTTCTCCGTGTCGTTGAAGTAGGCACGGACTTCGTCGATGTCGTCGCAGACGACGAGGCAGGGCTGGAAGCGGGCGATGGCTTCGGCGATGGCGACGAAGTTCTGACGCGCTTCTTCGAGGTAGGGGGCCCAATCGGTGCCGGGGTGGGGAAAGATGATCTGCACAAAGCTCTGGGGTTCGAACTCGGCGGGGAGACGTCGCATGAAAGGGGATCCTTCGGGATAAAATTGTGGAGTGGAAAAAACGCAGCATGACTTTCGTTCGTTCCCGAAAGCAATTTGAGAGTCGCGATAGCATATAATTCCGCCATGGCTTACATAGAACTCGACCGCAGCGCGTTTTTCAACAATCTCGACATTATCGCACAACATACCGGAAGTGTGGATAAAATCGCCCTTGTCCTGAAGGACAATGCCTACGGGCACGGGCTGGAACCGATGGCCGCCATGGCCGCGGAGTACGGGGTGCGGCGCGCCGTCGTGCGCAACAGCGGCGAAGCGGAGCGGATCGCGGCGTGGTTCGACTATATTCTTGTCCTGGCGGAGATCCCCCGGACGCCTCTGGAGAAGGTCTGCTATACCGTCAACAGCCGCGAAGATCTGGCACGTTTCCCGAAGGGATGCCGCGTGGAGATCAAGGTCGATACGGGGATGCACCGCAACGGCATTACCCTGGAGAACCTCGAGGGCGTCGTCTCGGAGGCCCGTGAGGCGGGATTACAGGTCGAAGGGTTCTTCACCCACCACCGCAGCGCCGACATACTCAGCTCCGAGTGGTTCTGGCAGAACGCGCAGTTTGCCGCCGTCAAGGCGTCGGCGCGCAGCATCGCGGAGCGGTTCGGCTTCCCGACGCCGCGTTTTCACAGCTGCAACTCCGCCGCACTCTTTCGAAAGGGAACGTTCGACGAGGATATGGCACGGGTCGGGATCGCCGCCTACGGCTGTCTGGAGATGGAACGGACGCTGCCGCAGCCGGCGCTGAAACCGGTCATGGCGCTCTATGCGGAGAAGATCGCCACCCGGACCCTCGAAGCGGGGGAACGGGTCGGCTACGGCGGCATCTACAAGGCGGCGGAGCCGGTGGCCGTCTCGACTTATGACGTGGGGTATGCCGACGGGATGCTGCGCACCGCTTCGAACCGCTACACGACCCCCGGCGGCGCCGCGCTGCTGGGGCGCATCTCCATGGACAACACGACCTTCGCGGCGACGGAGGAACGGCTGCTTGTCTTTGACGACGCCAACCGCTACGCGGCCGCCGCTGGTACGATCGGGTATGAAGTGATGGTCGGGATGCGCCCGTACATGCGCCGCGTCATCAAAAGCTGACCTCGGGCGAAGGCCCCTCGGGGCCCCCTTATCCGCTGATTTTTACGATCGCCTCGCCGAAAACGGCACCGTCGACTCCCTCGCCCGCCAGCTCCTCGATCATCGCCTCTTCATCGATACGGCAGAGGATCTTCGCGTCGAAAAGGTAGGCGTCCGCCGCCTTCTGGGCACTGCGGGCCAGTTCCGGTTCGACGACGATGAAATGGGCCCCGAAGTTGGCCGCGTAGATCACTTCGCGCAGGTTCGCCGCCTCGATCGCGAAGGGGAGCCCGTTGGCACGGCAGTGGGCGACGATGTCGAGGTTTGACTCGTCGAAGGGGATGAAGAGCGTGCTGTTGGAAGGGGTATGGACGATGGCGTCGATATCGTCAACGTGGTAGAAGCGCGGGGAGTCGATAAAACGGTGGCCGAAGAGCAGCATGGTTCAACCTTTCAGGCATTCGGAAGAGCAGTAGTACTTGCCGTTGCTGAGGATGGCGTCTTCCAGGGCGACGTAGGTGCCGCAGGAGGCGCAGGGGACCATCTCGTCCCCCTCGTCTTTGACTTCCGTCCGTCCGCTGTCGCCCTTCTTTTTCAGGGAGGGCTTTTTGAAGAAGAGGAAGTAGACGGCGGCGACGACGGCGATAAGGAGCAGGAGTTTCAAAATCATGTTATTTCTCGATCAGTAGGTAGTGGCGTTTTTCGGTCTGGATGATGCGGTGCTTCAAAGAGGCGTCCACTTCATCGAAGACCTTTTCGCCCTTGTAGAAGAGCAGCAGGGAGCTCTCACGGGTATAGGGGGCGCTCAGCTTGAGCAGCAGCTCGGTATCGGTGACGGCCCGAGACGTCACCAGGTCGTAGGTCGCCGGGGGCAGTTCCTCGACGCGGCAGCTCTTCACCTCGACGTTTGAGAGCCCCAGGTCCGCCTTGATGTACTGCAGGAAGCCCGAGCGTTTCTTCAGCGGCTCGACGAGGGTGAAGTGGGTCTGCGGCAGGGCCATCGCGAGGATCAGGCCGGGGAAACCGGCCCCGGTGCCGATATCCATCGCGGTCGCGACGGGGGGGAGGAAGCTGACGGGGTAGACGGCGTCGTAGATAAAGTAGTCGACCTCCGCCTCGCTCTTGGCCCCGGTGAGGTTGTGGACTTTGTTCCACTGCATCAGGTGGGCCTTGTAGCGTGCGACATGGTCGAAGAAAATGTCGTCGAGTGTGATGCCCTCGCGCAGCAGGGCCGATTTGAGATCCATAAAACGCCTGTTTTTTTGCCACCATTATAGCGTAAGCGCCTTTGACCCGGTGTAGGCTATAACCGGAAGACGGCTGCCGGGAAATAAATCAGGGAAGAACGGACTGAATCAAGGTAAGGCGTGGAAAAAAGCGTTCGGAAAGAGCGGTCCAAAAACTGCAAGGCAGCGTTGGTTTTCCACAAAGGGCATGCGTTTGGCACAGAATGCAACACGGCATTGGCGTGCCACAGCTAAATTATAACAGGTGCCCCATCTGCTCTTTTTTCGTCTTCAGATACCCTGCGTTGTGGGGGTTGGGTTCGATGATGACCGGGATGCGCTCGGCGATCTCGACGCCGGTCTTTTCGACGATCTCCACCTTTTTGGGGTTGTTCGTCAGCAGGCGGATCTTC
>QKCD01000123.1 GCA_003245815.1 Sulfuricurvum sp. | reverse complement strand
TCCCGGGACACTGCATCTCCGTGATGGAATATGGTATCACATTTTCTATGATTTTATATGACTGTAAATTTTATAAAAAAGGTTTCAGTACCTCAACGCTCAAACCCATCGCCGTGCTCTCGTAACCGCGCACCTCGCGGATGTAGCCTTTGCAAAACCCCTCGACCATGCAGGCACCGGCCTTGCCGCGCCACGCGCCGCTCTCAAGGTAGGCTTCGAGGCGGTCGGGGTCGAAGGGGTCGAAAAGGTAGTGGGTCGCGGAGATGTCGATCAGCTCGAGCTTGGGGCTCTTGTAGATCATGCAGGTGATGATGGAGGTGACGCTGCCGCTTTGGGTCATCAGAATGTTGCGGGCCTCGTCAAGGCAGCGCGCCTTGCGGAGGATCATCCCGCCGGTGGTGACGACGGTATCGGCGACGAGAAGCGAGTGGTCGTCGCAGCCGAAGGCGCGGTAATTCGCCTCGAACTTCCCCAGGGTCGCCCGGTAGACGAAGTTTTTCGGGGATGTTGCGACGATAGCGTCTTCGTCAAAGTCGACGCTCTCCTGGATAAAGGGGATCCCCGCGTCGCGTAACAGCATCGCGCGGGTTTCGGAAGAGGAGGCCAGACGGATCATACGGCCTTAATGGGCGAAGCGGAGCGTCACCCCGAGGTAAATCGCGGCGATACCCAAAAGGATGTTCACCGGCACCATGTATTTGCCGATCAGCGCCAGCTTCTCCCGGGCGCCGATCAGGTTCCCCTGCTCTATCAGCGCTTCGGCCCGGTTGCGGCGCATCACCATCGCCAGGTAGTTGAGGGCCATCACGGTCCAGATCCCCTCCTTGAGGAAGGCGGGCATCGCATTCGCGCTCTGATGGATGTTCAGTCCGGCAACCATGATCAGCGCCGTAGCGAGCAGAATCAGGATGAAGGGAGCGACGATCGCGAAGAGGCGCTTGAGCGCCTGCGCCGTCCGCTCAAGCCGCTCGGGCGGTTCGCGCAGTGCCTGGAAGGCGTGATGCGCCGCGAAACGCATCGCTACCATGCCCCCCACCCAGACGACGGCGCTGAGGACGTGCAGGAAGAGGACGATGTCAAAGTATTCGGCGTACCAGCCGGCCAGCATCTGCATCATGACTCCAGGGCCCCTTTGACGAAGGCCAGCGACGCTTCGAGCGCCTCATCCAGCTTTAAGGGGTCCTTGCCGCCCGCCTGGGCGAAGTCGGGACGTCCCCCGCCGCCGCCGCCGAGGATCGGGGCGATCTCCTTGATCCAGTCCCCCGCCTTCAGCGGCGCCTCTTTGACACCGGCGGCGATCATTACCTTGTCGCCCTTCACCTGGAAGAGCATCGCCGCGACGCGGCCATGGGCGTTTTTGAGCTCGTCGATGCGAGTCTTGACATCGCCGCTCTTGATCTCCTCGACAACGACGCTGACCCCGCCGATCGTCGCGACATCGAGGCTCTCCTTGGCGGCGTTTTGCGCCTCCTGGAGCTCCTCTTTGAGGGTCTTGACCTGATCTTTTAGGCGATCGATACCGGCGAGGAGATCGCGGTTTTTGACCGCCTCTTCCGCCTGTTCCATCGTGTGGCGCTGCTGTTTGAAGAGGTTGTAGGCCGCGTTGCCGCAGACCGCCTCGATACGGCGGACGCCGGCGCTTACCCCGCTCTCCTTGGTAATGATGAAGGTACCGATGGAGGCGGTGTCCTCGACGTGGACCCCGCCGCAGAGCTCGACGGAAGCGTCACCGAAGGCGACGACGCGGACCGTGTCGCCGTACTTCTCGCCGAACTGCGCCTTCGCGCCGCACGCCTTCGCATCGTCGATCGCCATCTCGTTCGTCTGGCGGCGGATGTTGCGCATGACCACGAGGTTGACCTGCTCCTCGACCTCCCGGATCTCCTCGGCCGTCATCGCCTTGGGGTGGGAGAAGTCAAAGCGCAGACGTCCCGGTTCGACGAGGGAGCCCGCCTGGGAGATATGCTCGCCCAGGACGTCGTAGAGCGCCGCGTGCAGCAGGTGGGTCGCCGAGTGGTGCTTGGCGATCTCGTAGCGGCGGGTGTCAACCTGCGCCCCCACCTGTTCGTGCAGGTTCAGGGTCTCCTTGACCCGGATACGGGAGAGGTTGAGGCCGTGGAACTTCTTCGTATCGAGTACCTCGGCCTTCTCAAGCAGCCAGCCCGTATCGCCCACCTGTCCGCCGCTCTCGGCGTAGAAGGGGGTGCGGTCGAGCAGGACCCAACCCGTATGCTCGGCGTGCAGCGTATCGACGACGGCGAAGTCGTCGCTCAGGAGTGCCAGCACCTTCGCGTCGCCGTAGAGGGTGTCATAGCCGACGAAGCTGTTTTCGCCGAACTTCTCGAGGAGCAGTTTGAAGTCCCCTTCGACGTGTGCGTCGCCGCTGCCTTTCCAGGCGGCTTTGGCGCGTTCGCGCTGTTCGCGCATCAGGCGTTCGAAGGTCGCCGTATCGATCCCCATCCCCTTCTCGCGGAGCATATCCTCCGTCAAGTCGAGGGGGAAGCCGAAGGTGTCGTAGAGCTTGAAGGCGACTTCGCCGCTGAAGACCTCCTCGCTCTCTTTGAGGGCCTCGTTGAAGAGCTCGATCCCCGAAGCGATCGTCTTGAAGAAACGCTCCTCCTCGAGCATGATCTGCTCTTTCACGGCGTCGGCCTTCTCGGAGAGGTAGGAGTAGGCGCCGCCCATCTGGGAAACGACCGTGTCGACGACCTCATGCATAAAGGGCTTGGTGAAGCCCAGCAGGTAGCCGTGGCGCACGGCGCGGCGCAGGATGCGGCGCAGGACGTAGCCGCGCCCCTCGTTGGAGAAGTTCGTCCCCTGCGAGAGCAGGAAAGTGACGGTACGAATATGATCGGCGATGACGCGGTAGGAGGCGCCGCCCTGGTAGGCGTAGGGCTTGCCGATCAGCTCGGCGACCCGGTTGATGATCGGCATGAAGAGGGAGGAGTCGTAGTTGCTGAAGACCCCCTCTTTGACCGCGACGACCCGCTCGAGACCCATGCCCGTGTCGATGGAGGGTTTGGGCAGCGGTTTGAGTTCGCCCTTGGCGTTGCGCTCGTACTGCATGAAGACGAGGTTCCAGATCTCCAGGAAGCGGTCGCCATCGCCGCCCATGTAGTCTTCGGGACCGTTGAAGTTCTCCGCGCCCTGGTCGACGAAGATCTCCGAACAGGGACCGCAGGGGCCGGTGTCGCCCATCTGCCAGAAGTTGTCCTTGTCCCCCAGGCGCATGATGCGGTCGGCCGCGATGTACTTCTTCCAGATCGCCTCCGCCTCGTCGTCGCTCTCGTGGACCGTGACCCAGAGCTTCTCCACCGGCAGTTCGAGCACTTCCGTCACGAATTCCCAGGAGTAGGCGATCGCTTCCTCTTTAAAGTAGTCGCCGAAGCTGAAATTGCCCAGCATCTCGAAGAAGGTGTGGTGGCGGGCCGTATGGCCGACGTTTTCCAGGTCGTTGTGCTTGCCGCCGGCGCGGACACAGGTCTGGCACGATGTCGCACGGGGATTTTCGGGGACCGGTACCTCGCCGGTAAAGATCGATTTGAAGGGGACCATGCCTGCATTGTTGAAGAGCAGGGTCGCATCGTCCGGGACCAGGGGGGCACTGGCGACACGCGCATGGTTTTTGGATTCAAAAAATTTCAGATACGCTTCTCTAACGTCCATTCTGTACTTTCCGTCCGAGCCTCCGGCGGCCTCTCTCCGGCACGGCAGGGCTCTTGATTTTAAATGACGCGATTATAGCGAAACTGTTCTTTCATCCTTCCCGGCCGCACTCTATTTCACGGCAAAAGGGGCGCAAAGCCCCGTGCCGGCGCCATGGAGTATCCCGTATCGTAACAGTGCGGAGCGTCAGGAAGCGTTGCGGCGCTGCCGGTAGACGTAGAACGCCACCACCACGGCGATCACCCCGAGGGTGACCAGCGTGATCTGGGTCAGGTAGGTGCGCACCAGCGCCTCGTTGTCGCCGATCAGGTAGCCGACGACGGCGAGGATCGTGCCCCAGATCCCCGCCCCCAGCGCGGTATAGAGAAGGAAGAGCCGCAGCTCCATCCGCGCCAGCCCCGCCGGGATGGAGATGAGCTGGCGGATCCCCGGGATAAGGCGCCCGGTGAAGGTGGAGATGGGGCCGTGGCGCTCGAAGAAGCGGTCCATCTTCGCCAGGGCGGCGGGCTTGACGAAGAAGTAGCGGCCGTAGCGCAGCAAAAAGGCGCGCCCGATCCACATCGCCCCGTAGTAGTTGACCAGTGCCCCCGTCAGCGACCCCAGCAGGCCGACGCCAATGACCAGCCCCAGGTCCATCTCCCCCTTGGCCGCCAGGTACCCCGCGGGCACGAGGACCACCTCGCTGGGAAAAGGGATGAAGGAGCTTTCGATCCCCATCAGGATAAAGATCCCCCAGTATCCCAACTCGAAGATCGTATCGACCAGCCACTGCGTCATCTCCGCCAGCATCAGAGCACCCCCTCGATCACCTTGATCATCCGCTGCGCCCCCTCGGGCCGGCAGAGTTCCATCAGGGCCCGGCTGCGCTCCTCCAGGGGTTCGTCGAGCAGCGAGAGCAGCAGCGCCTCGACACCCTCGCCCTGGCGTTCGCACCACCCCAGATCCTGCGCGACGAGGAACTGGGCGTTATGGTACTGGTGGTCCGCGGCGGCATGGGGGTACGGGATGTAGAGGGCGGGGATCCCCGCGGCGCAGAGCTCCCAGAGGGTGCTCGCCCCGGCCCGGCTCACCGCCAGGTCGCTACGCTCCAGCAGCGCCGGCAGTTCCTTGGTGAAGCCGTAGAGCTCCGCATCGATCCCGAGCGCGTCGTAGGCGGACCGGACCCGCTCGTAGTCCCGCTCGCCGCACTGGTGGATCAGGCCGATCCCCCGCGCCGCCAACGTCGGTGCGACGGCAAGGGCGAGGTCGTTGATGAAGGCCGCCCCCTGCGATCCGCCAAGGAAGATTACCCTCTCCACCTTTTGGCGCAGGCGTGCCCCTTTGAAGATCGCCTCGGAGACGGGGTAGTCCCGGATGGGCGAAGCGGGGTCGTAGGAGCTGAAGAAGCGCTTCGCAAAGGGCTTAAGCAGCCGGTTGAGGCGCCCCGTGACGGCGTTTTGCTCATGGATGAAGAGCGGTGTCAGGCGGCTCAGCGCCGCCAGCGCCGCCGGCGCCGCCGAGAAGCCCCCGACGCTGATCACGGCGTCGACCCTGTGGCGTCCGAGGATTTTCCGCGCCTTCAGCAGGGCCTTCAAGACACGCCAGAGCGCGGCAACCCGGCCCCATCCCCTGCGGTTGACGACCCCCGTCGTCTCCAGGAAATAGACATGGGAGAAGCCGCTGTGTTCGGCGAACCACATCCGGTCCTGCCCGCTCATCGATCCGATGAAGATCGCCTCGTGCCCCCGCGCTACCAGCGCCTCCTGCAACGCCCTGGCGATGGCGAGATGCCCGCCGGTGCCGCCCCCCGTAATCACACAACGCATCTACGCGCCTCCTGCAGTGTGCCGCCGCCGCGAGCGGTGATCGACACGTTTCGAGATCATCAGCACCATCCCGATGCCGATAGACGCCGCCATCATCGCGGAGCCCCCGTAGCTCAGCAGCGGGACCGAGATCCCCTTGATCGGCGTCAGGCCGCTGATCCCGAAAGCGTTCATCAAAAAGGCGAAGGCGAGCAGCAGCCCCACCCCCATGCTGAAGAGGTAGGAGACGCTCTCCTCGGTCCGGTTGGCGATGCGGAAGATGCGTTGCAGCAGCCAGACGAAGAGCAGCGTCACGAGTGCCAAACCGATAAATCCCGTCTCCTCGGCGATCCCCGCCAGGACGAAGTCGGTATGCACCTCGCTCAGGAACCCGAGCTTGAAGGTGCCGTTCCCCAGCCCCGTCCCGAAGATGCCGCCGTTGTGGATCGCGTTGAGGGAGTGGCCGATCTGGTAGGGCTCGTCGAAGGATTCGACCCGCAGGTGCTTGGCGATGGACTCCGGGAAAAAGCCCAGCACCGAGTTCTGCGCCAGGGACCACCACGACTTGATCCGGATGATCCGGTGCTCCGCCGTCATGATGAAGAAGATGAAGAAGACGAAGGCCGCCGCGATCAGCGAGAAGAAGAACTTGAAGCTGCTGCCGGCGAAGATGAGCATAAAGGCAAGCGTCAGGCCCAGGACGACGACCTGTCCCAGGTCGTTCTGCATAAAGGCGATCAGGAACATGACAAGGATGAAGATTACCGCGTAGGGCATAAAGCGCTTGAGCTCCTCGACAATCCCCATCCCGCCATGGTGGCCGAGCTTGCGCGAAAAGCTCCAGGCGAGGAAGTAGACAAACCCGATCTTGAAAAGCTCCACCGGGGCGATGGAGAATCCGAAGAGCTTGATCCAGCGCTTCGCCCCCCCGACCTCCGTCACCAGGTGCGCCGGCATGAAGGGCATCACGACCATCAGGATCAGCCCGCCGAAAAAGAGGATGAAGCCCAGCCGCTGCAGCCAGATGTCGGGGTCGAGCTGGGCCAGGGACCAGATGATCAGGATCGACCCGAAGCCGAAAAGCGCCTGGCGGATGACGAAGTGGAAATCGCTGTACCCGAAGAGCAGCACCGTGTAGGTCGAAAGGGAGTAGGAGAAGATGATCCCGATCGTGATCAGGGTACCGGTGAGGATAAAAAGCGTTTTGTCTGCCATCGGGTCCCGTTCTTTTGAAAATGCCACACCGGGAGGGGCCCGGCCGTTCCTTCGAAATTGAGACGCTTATTGTACCCTCTGCGCTCTGAATCTACTCTTCACCCTTTCAGGGCACCGCGCCCCCCGTAAACACAATATGGAATGTTTATTGCTTGTTATCCGGCACAGAGTAAGGAGTCCGAGATGAGCATCCAGATTTCCCGCGCCCATGAGCTGATGAAGCAGGCCCTCGACTACCGGGCCGTGCGTCAGGACATGATCGCATCGAACATCGCCAACGCCGACACCCCCTTCTACCGGCCCCGCGATATCCGGTTCGAATCGGTGCTCGCACAGAAGCAGCAGGAGATCTTCGCCGCCCCGGCGACGCAGCTGGAAATGACCCGTACCGATGAGGCCCATCTCGCAGCAGATAGCGCCACGGCGTCCCGGCGGCCGACGACCTTCTTCCGCGACGGTCACGGTGCGCGTAACGACGGCAACAGCGTCGACCTCGATGTCGAGACGACGGAGATGGCGAAGAACGCGACGATGTTCAACGCCCTCATCGCCGCCCTGCGCAAGGACGGCATGATCTTCAAAAGCGTCATCGAAGCCTCCGGCAAGACACAGTAACAAGGATTAGGCCATGAGTTTTCTCAACAGTTTCGACATCAGCGGCTACGGGCTCTCCGCCCAGCGGGTGCGGGTCAATACGATCAGCTCCAACATCGCCAACGCCCAGACGACCCGCACCGAGGAGGGAGGCCCCTACCGCCGCCGCGAAGTCCTCTTCAAGGCGATCGACTTCAACGAGGCCTTCAACCGCGCCCTCTCCGAGGGCAGCGACGCGCTGGGCTACAGCGACCCGCTGCGCGAGGGGGATATGGGGACTCAGCCCAATCCTGCTATAATGAGTGTTATTGTCGACAAGATCGTCCGCGACGACACGGGACCGAAGATGAAGTACGACCCTTCCCACCCCGACGCCGACGCGAACGGCTACGTCGCCTACCCGAACATTAACCCCGTCATCGAAATGGCCGATCTGGTAGAAGCGACACGATCATACCAGGCGAACGTCGCCGCGTTCGAAAGCGCCAAGAACATGGCGACCAGCGCGATTTCGCTGCTGCAGTAGGAGATACGTTTTGGCTGATATCAACAACATCAACGCCCTTTCCACCGCCGACCTGCTGAAACAGAAGAGCGAGAGCGGCACCGTCCAGAAGAGCGGCGGCGATTTCGCCCAGCAGCTCAAATCGGCGATCGACGGGGTCAACAACGAGCAGGTGAAGGGGGAGAAGGCGATGTCCGACATCGCCACGGGACAGGTCAAGGATCTGCACCAGGCCGCCCTCGCCATCGACAAGGCCGAGCTCAGCATGAAGCTGATGCTCGAAGTGCGCAACAAGGCCCTCAACGCCTACAAAGAGATCACCCGGACGCAGATGTAGGTCCCCCGCCGCTGCAGGCCACCCCCGTGCCGGCAGCGCATAACTCCCCTCTAATCTTACACACGCTATAGTGTCGACAAAAATCAACGCTGAAACCCCGCCATGGCCAATCGCAACAAAGCACCGAAAATCGTTCTGCTCTTCGCCCTTCTGCTGACGGGTTTCTTCATCTTCCTGGGCGTCATGCTGATGACCGCCGTCAAACCCCGCGATATCCCCTCGCGCTTCACTTCCGAGAGCAGCAAGGCCCAGCGCGGAAGCATCATCAGCGCCGACGGTTTCAACGTCGCCTCGACCCAGAAGCTCTACAAGGCCGTCGTCAACACCCGCAACATCGACCCCCAGAAGCGCGACCTCTTCATCCGCCTCTTCAGCATCTACAGCGGCATCTCCCCAAAGACCATCGACAAGGAGCTGCGTTCCCGGCAGGGGAGCGTGACGCTGAGCTACTCCATCAGCCCCAAGACCGCCCAGCAGCTCAAATACCTCGCCTTCGAGCTCCGCCGCCTCAACGTCTTTGTCGAATACACCCTCCCCAGCGGACGAAGCATCCTGCACGGCCTGAGCATCGTCGAGAGCGGCGAAACCCGGGAGTACCCCTACGGCAAACTCCTCACCCCCGTCATCGGCTATCCCCGCAAGACCGAGGACGGCGACTACACGAAAAACCGGGGGGTCAAGGGGATTGAGCGCTACTACGACGACGAGCTCAGCGCCCGTCAGGACGCCGAACAGTTCGGACTGCGCGACGTCAACAGCTACCTCATCCTCAACAAGGAGAGCTACACCCGCCCCGCCCTCGACGGCCTCGACGTCCACCTGAACATTCCCGTCACCCTGCAGATCCGGGTCGAAAAACTGCTTGACCAGTTCAAGCAGGAGCTCGACGCGGACGAAGTGATGGCCGTCGTCATGGAGTCCGAGAGCGGCAAGGTGCGCGCCCTGGCCAGTTCAAACCGCTTCCTGCCCAAGGATATCCGGCGTTCGGACTACCCCTCCCTCAACGCCAATGCCATCGAGTACAGCTTCGAACCGGGCTCCGTCCTCAAGCCGATCATCTTCTCCCTGCTGCTCGAGCACAAGCTCGTCAACCCCTTCGACCTCGTCAACGGCCACAACGGCCGCTACAGGATCGGCAAGAAACTGATCACCGACGAGCACCGCTTTGACTGGCTCAGCGCCGAAAACGTCATCGTGCACTCCTCCAACGTCGGCATCGCCCAGCTGGCGCAGAAGCTCAACGCCGCCGACTACTACCAGGGGCTGCTTGACTACGGGATGACCCGCCGCAGCGGCATCGACCTCCCCTACGAGAAGAAGGGCACCATGCCGCCGCTGCGCCGCTTCGAAAGCGAAATCTACAAGGCAACGGTCTCCTACGGCTACGGCATCCGGGTCAACCTCATCCAGCTCCTCAAGGCCTACAACGCCTTCAACAACAGCGGCCGCATCATCACCCCGATGGTCGTCGACCGGCTCGTCGACGAACGCAACCGCCTCATCCCCATCGAACAGGAGGAGCCGCAGCAGGTGATCACCCCCGCGACCGCGGAGCGGATGAAAAAGATTCTCATCAAAACCGTCATGAAGGGAACGGGCGTCGTCGCCATAACCCCGGGCCTGGAGGTCGGCGGAAAAACGGGGACGGCCCATATCGCGGAGCGGGGCAGCTACGTCGACGAGTACCACACCTCTTTCATCGGCTTCGCCAACGACGCGCAGCAACGCTACACGATCGGCATCACGGTGGTCCGTCCCCGGACGAACCACTTCGCCTCCCAGACTGCCGCCCCGGTCTTCAAGGCGATCGTCGACATGCTCGTCGAAGAGGGGCATCTCCACCCGCAGCTCTGAAGCCGCCAAACAGCATGTCGGGGCCTAGATCCAGATGTTGTCCAGCAGCCGGGTCGTCCCGGAAATTGCCTCGACGAGGATAATCGTATTGCCCGGCACGATACGCGTCACCGGGTTGAAGGCGCGGTCGACGATGGCGACATGATCCACCTCCAGCGGCGCGAGCATCGCCAGCATCTCCCGCTGCACTTCGTCGGGATCACTCACGCCCCGGCCGACCATTTTCGCCGCCTTCTGCAGCGAAAGGGGGATCTTCAGCGCCTCGGCGCGCTCCGCGGGGCTCAGGTAGGCGTTGCGGCTGCTGAGCGCGAGGCCGTCCTCGTCGCGTACCGTGTCGCAGGGGACGATCGTCACGTCCATGAAGAGCTGCCGTGCCATCTCCTGGATCAGCATCAGCTGCTGGGCATCCTTCTTGCCGAAGTAGGCGCGCTCGGGGCGGACAATGTTGAGCAGCTTCATCACCACCGTCAGTACCCCGCTGAAGTGGCCCGGGCGCGACGTTCCTTCCAGGATGTAGCCCCGGACGTTCGGGGCGTTCAGGCTCACCTCGTCGTGGCCGTACATCGTCTCCGCCGTCGGGTAGAAGAGGTAGTCGACCCCGCTGAGTTCGCACACCTTCCGGTCCGCCTCTTCCCGCCGGGGGTACTTGTCGAGATCCTCCCCCTCCAGGAACTGGGTCGGGTTGACGAAAATCGAGACGACGACGATCGCGTTCTCCCGCCGGGCCGCGCCGATCAGGGTGCGGTGACCGCTGTGCAGCGCTCCCATCGTCGGGACGAAACCGATGTTCCCCTGCTCCTCGCGCAACAGTGATTTGAGTTCCTGCGGTGTACGGACAATCTTCATCTTTTAAGCCTCTGTAGCATATAATCGCACATCAGTTTTCCGGCCGCGCCTACCCGGTTTTCAGCGGGGGCTGCGCCGATTTCCCGCCACGATACCGTGCGTGCCGAAATCCCATGGATTGAGGCGAATTATACCCTATAGACCCTGGAGCCGCCTGTGGACCACTACGAATATTCGGAACTTTTGAAGACCCTCACCACCAAGATGAAAAACATCGCCGGCGTCGTCCAGCCCGCGCAGATCGAACAGCGCCTGGAAGAGATCGAGGTGATGGAGAACGCCCCGGAGTTCTGGAACGATGCCGCCAACGCCGCAGTCGTCCAGAAGGAGAAGACCCAGCTCGAACGCAAACTCTCCAAGTACAAAGATGCCGCCGGCGCCGTCACCGACGCCGCCGAACTCTACGACATGGGCAAGGATGAGGGGGATGACGACACCATCGAACTCCTCTTCGCCGAGGCGGACGCCCTCGAGGAGATGGTCCGGACGATGGAGATCGAGATGCTGCTCAGCGGGGACAACGACGGCAAGAATGCCATCGTCTCCATCCACCCCGGTGCCGGCGGCACGGAGTCCCAGGACTGGGCCTCCATTTTGCTGCGGATGTACACCCGCTGGGCAGAACGGCACGGCTTCAAGGTGGAGAGCCTTGACTACCAGAGCGGCGAAGAAGCGGGGATCAAGGATGCTTCGATCCTCATCAAGGGAGAGAACGCCTACGGCTACCTCAAGGTCGAAAACGGCATCCACCGCCTGGTGCGCATCAGCCCCTTCGACTCCAACGCCAAGCGCCACACCTCCTTCACCTCGGTGATGGTCTCCCCGGAGATCGACGACGACATCGAGATCGAGCTGGAGGAGAAGGATATGCGGATCGACACCTACCGGGCATCGGGTGCCGGCGGCCAGCACGTCAACAAGACGGAGTCCGCCATCCGCATCACCCACATCCCGACGGGAATCGTCGTCCAGTGCCAGAACGACCGTTCACAGCACAAGAACAAGGCGACAGCGCTGAAGATGCTCAAATCGCGTCTCTACGAACTGGAGCTGGCAAAGCAGAAAGCGGAAGAGGACGGGATCGAGAAGAGCGAAATCGGCTGGGGACACCAGATCCGTTCCTACGTCATGCAGCCCTACCAGCAGGTGAAGGATACCCGCTCCGGCGAAGCCTTCACCAACGTCACCGCCATCCTCGACGGCGACATCGACAAGATGATCGAGGGGGTTCTCATCTCCCAGAGCCGCGGGAAGAAGTAGTCCCCGGCACGCCGGTCTGCCGGCGCCCTCTCACCCCTCCTCTTTTTTCAGAAACCCGTAAAGCAGAAAACCCACCCCAGTGATCATCAGAGCGATCACCGCATAGCGAAGCTGTTGCTGCTGTTTTTCCCGGTAGTTACCGCTGAATATCGACGTCTCAGGCGCCGCTTTTGCGCCGGAGCTCTGGGCCTGCATCCGCGCTTCCATCCGCGCGACGTTCGCTGCCGCGAGGCTCTCTTCTGTCACCGTGTCGCCACGGTTGTCCCAGAAAAGCATGGCACTGGCCAGCAGCAGCATCAGCACCCCCGCGGCGAGGGAGAG
>QKCD01000127.1 GCA_003245815.1 Sulfuricurvum sp. | reverse complement strand
GTCAGCCACCAGAGCGGCGAGGCGGCCAGGTAGACCCAGAAGCTCTCAAGCGCCATGACCGTCCCCCTTTTCGGAGCGCCGGAGCATCCACTGCATCACCCACCCCGTGACGGCCAGCGTCACGACGAGGCTGAGCGTCAGGGTCACGACGAGCACGATCCACTGCGACGCGACGCGGTCGAGGTAGAGAATCACCCCCACCCCCGCCGGCACGAAGAGCAGTGCCAGGTAGCGCAGCAGGGCGTCGGACGCCTCTTCGAGGGAACGCACCGCATGGCCGCGCCACGCCAGCCACGCGAAGAGTGCCGCCATCCCCACGACCGGCCCCGGCAGCGGCAGCCCGGCAAGGCGCACCGCCGTCTCGCCGAGAAGCTGGAACACGAGCAGCAAAGCGAATCCGTTGAGCATTTCGACTCCTTTTATGACGCAATGGTAGCGCAAATCGTCCCGGGGCGGTACCCGAATCGCGGAAATGGGCTGCGCCTTTTTTCGCAGAGCTTGACGCTTTTTTCAATGGTATCCTTATCCTCAGCAGGAATGGTCTACCATGGCATATCGCATTTTTATGCCAAGGTTGGTTTATGAAGACTCTCTTTTCCCGTTTTGCGCCGCTGCTGCTCCTGATGCTCCTCTTCTCGGCATGTTTCGAGCCCGAAACCCCGCAGGAGACGGCGGAAGCCTTCTGGAACGCAGTGACCAAGGATGACGCCCGCGGCGCGGTCCGCTACTCCACGCTGGAGGACGTCCGCCACTACGACGCCTTCGGAAAGGTATGGGGCGGCCTGAAGCCGACCTGGGGACGGGTGGTGATCGACGGCGACAGCGCCTCCGTCGCCGCCGAGTTCAACGCGCCGGGCCGGCCCGCCGAAGAGTCCCGGCACGTCGTCACCTACCTGGTGCGCCAGGAGGGGCGATGGACGGTCGACTACGCCCGCACCTCCACCGCCCTGCAGGGCGGGGTCTTTACCCTGCTGCTGGGCGAACTGGGCAAACTGGGACGCCAGCTCTCCGAACAGCTGGCCGCCTCTTCGGAGGATATCCGCCTCGAGATGGACGCGATGGCCGAGAAGATGGAGGCGTACTCTGAGACGCTGAACGAACAGGCCTCCGAGAGCATCGAACGCCACGGCGACGCGCTGCGCCGCAGCATCGACGAGCTGGCCGCTTCCGCCCGCGAGGCGCTCAAAGACCCCGAAGCGAACCTCACCGCGGAGGAGCGACGCGCGCTCGACGATGTCGCCGGGGATCTGGAAGAGGAGAGCGAACGCCTCTGCGATCCAGACGTCGCCTCCATGGCCGAGAGCAGCAAGAACGCCGAAGCGGCCCAGCAGCGGCTGATCACGATCAACAAAGAGGCTCTCGAACAGTACAAGCGGCAGTGGCGCGCATGGCAGGAGCAGTTCGAAGCGGAGGCGCGGCGCTTCCTCGAGGAGCTCAACCGCGCCCTGGAGCCCAAGAGCGACCCTCAAAACCCCTGAACCCATGGGCCCCCTGAGAACGCTTCCCCTCCTTCCGCTTCTGCTGGCAGCGTTCTGGGGCTGTTCCGGCAAAACGCCCGAACAGCCGACACCGCGGGCCGTGCAGCAGGAGTCCGGCCAGGCCTCTTTCTACGCCGACAAATATGACGGACGGCGGACGGCCAGCGGGGAGCGGTTCGATCAGCAGGCCATGACGGCGGCGCACCGCACCCTCCCCTTCGGCACGAAGGTGAAGGTGACCAATCGGCGCAACGGCAAAAGCGTCACCGTCCGCATCAACGACCGGGGCCCTTTCGTCAAAGGGCGCGTGATCGACCTCTCCCGCGCCGCCTTCAGCCGCATCGGCAACCCGGTCTTCGGCGTCATCGACGTGACGGTCGAGCCCCTGCGCTGAATCACCCCCGGTAGAAGGCTTCGATCCGCTCCAGGTAGTCACCGAGGTTCTCGAAGCGGTGGTTGCCCCCCTCCTCGATCACGACCTCATACGCCCTGTAGACCTCCGCCGCGACGCGGTAGTCGAGCACCTCGTCCCCCGTCTGCAGCAGCACCAGCAGCTCCGCGTCGGGGAGCCCCATCCCCTCGGCGATGCGCGCCAGCTGCAGCAGGTACTCCCCCTTCCATTCGAAGGGTTCGCCGCTGCACCAGCAGGTGTTGGTTCCGACATAGGGGGCAAGGGTGCGCCAGGGGTGGACGGAGGGGTTGATGAGCACGGCGTCGATGCCATACCTGCGGGCGAGGGCCGTCGCGTAGAAGCCCCCCAGCGACGAGCCGATCAGCAGGGTGACGTCGCGGGTTTCGATGAGTTGTGAGAGGAAAGCCATCGCCTCATCCGGGGCGACGGGCACGTCCGGGGCGAGCATGTCGGCGACGCCGAAATGCGCTTTCAGCAGCCGTGTCTTGGTGGAGTCGCCGCAGCTGGCGAAACCGTGGATGTAGAGGATCATCACATCTCCTCGACGTCCTTGATATCCTTGCCCGAGATCATGTCCATCGTCGATTCGACCCGGTTGAGGAAGGCGTTGCGGCTCGGTTCGTCCATCGCGTCGTCGAGCATCTCCATGATGTACTTGATCCCGTTGGCGTTGATCTTCTTGACGCTGGCGAGGTAGTGGACGAAAGCGACCAGCTTGACGTCGTTGATGGAGTAGAGTTTCTTGGCTCCCTCCGCCCGCTTCTGCGGCAGGAGCCCCTTCTCTTCGTACATCTTGAGGGTACGCACTTTGGCGCTGAGCAGTTCGGCGATGCTGCTCAGGGGCAGGATATCCTTGTCGTTATCGAGTATGGCCAATTGCTTCATCCTTTTGTCGTTTCGGAATACGGATTACGCATTATATACAAATCTGTACCCCCGGTTCCGCACCGTCGCGACGAAGGGGGTCTCGAAGCGGCGGTCGATCCGCTCCCGGATCACGCAGACCGCGTAGTCCACGCTGCTCTCTGCCACGTACTCGGGCTGTTCGTAGAGGGCGCAGAGCAGCTCCTCTTTCCCGAGGAAGCGGTGGCGTTTCAGCAGCAGGTGGTACAAGAGCGTAAAGGCCCGCTTCGGCAACCGTATCTCCTCGCATCCCACAAAAACGCGGCTCTGGCCGGGCTCGACCCGGAGCAAGCCGATCTGGACGCTCTCTCCGCTGAAACCTCGGAGCAAAAAGCGTTCGATGCGCAGCCGCAGCAACTCGGCGTCGCGATACTGGAAAGCAGGGATGAAGAGCTCGCCGCCCCAGCCGAGGAACTCCCGTTCTCCCCACCCCGCCGCGCTCTTTTCGAGTGCCACGGCAAGCGTCCGGGGTCGGCGCGCCTTGAGATCGGCGACCCGCAGCGCCACCTCCCGGGCGGGCAGCGCCGCGCCGAAGAGGACCGCATCGTAGGTCCGCGACATTAGAAAGAGCGCCGCGTCGGAGCAGTCCGCGGCGAAATCGCTGATGTACCACCGGTTCATCGCGGCGGCATCATCCTCCGCCATGCCGACCCAGAGCAGCCTCATAGCGGCGGGAAGAGTTCCCGGATGCCGTTGGCCACCGTCTGCACGGAGACGGCGATGATGATCAGTCCCATGATCTTGACGATCGCCTGGACCCCCATGTGCCCCAGCAGGAGATGGAGCTGCCGCGCGTTGACGTAGACGTAGTAGCTCAGCAGACACCCCGCGGCGACGGCGATGAGCACGGCGCTCTCCTGCAGCAGCGTCTGCGCTTTCGCCTTCAGGACCAGGACCGTCGTGATGGTCCCGGGACCCGCCAGCATCGGGATCGCCAGGGGGACGAGCGCGATGTCTTCGCGTTCCTCCACGTCCTGCTCCGTCGCCTTCACCCGTTCGCGTACGCTGCTCTGCTTCTCGAAGATCATGTTCAGCCCGATCAGGAACAGCAGGATGCCCCCGCCGACCCGAAAGGCCCCCAGGGTGAAACCGAAGAGCTCGAAAAGCCACTCCCCCGTGACGAGGAAAAAGGCCAGGATCCCGAAGGCGTAGAGCGTCGTGCGCCGGGAGACCGACCGCAGCTCACGGGGCGGATGCTCCGCCGTCGCCGCCAGGAAGGCGGGAAAGGTATAAAAGGGGTTCATGATGGCCAGCAGGGCGATGGAAACCTGGGCCAGGAAGAGGAGATAGGCGATCACTGTTTCGGGCATCTACGCCTCCAGAATCAACCGGCGGTGGAGCAGTTCCAGAGCACGGTCCGCGTGGTGCTGGGCGACGCCGATATGAAACGAGATCTTCGCCGGCCCCTGGTCGATCATCTCCACGTCGATATGGTGGTCTTTCAGGACGGCGATCGCGTCCGCGATCGCGTAGGAGTTGTTGCGCATGCCGATGCCGACCATGCTGAGAATGGCGAGGTCGTAGACGACGTCGATCACGTCCGGCTCGAGCTTCGCCTCGATCTCGGCCCGGAGGTTGTTGATGTTGCCGCTAAGGTCCTCCTTGCGCAGCAGCACCGCGATGTCGTCCTTGTCCGTCGGGTAGTGGTAGGTGTTGATGCCGTAGCTGTTGAAGATGCCCAGCAGCCCCTCGGTAAAGCCGATCGCCTCGCCGAGTCCCTCCTTCTCCAGGTAGATGTAAGCCATGTTGTCGAGCTTGGCGATCCCGACGACCTCCTCTTCGGGTACCCGCTCGTTGAGGATCATCGTGCCCGCCGCCGAGGGGCGGTTCGTGTTGCGGATGTTGATGGGGATGTTCCGTTTCTTGCAACTCGTCATCGCGTCGAAATGGAAGACGTTAAACCCTTTCGAGGAGAGCAGACGGATCTCCTTGAAGGTGAGCCTCGGGATGACGTCGGCCTCCTTGATGACCCGCGGGTCCGCCTCGTAGACCCCGTCGATGTCGCTCCAGTTCTCGTAGAGCGACGCGTTGACCGCGTAGGCGATCTCGCCGCCGGTGAGGTCCGAACCGCCCCGGGAGAGGACGGCGACCTCACCCTCCCGGGTGATGCCGTAGTAGCCGGGCATCAGGCAGATGCGCGGCTCCTCCTTGAGCGCTTCCAGGTTCGCGTAGCTCTCGGCCATCACCCGGGCGCTGAGGAAGGCGCCCCCGACGGTGAAACCGATCTCCTCTGGCAGCACCAGGCGTGTCTCCAGGCCGCAGCGGTTGAAGTAGTCGGCGATGATCCGGGCGTTGTAGTGCTCCCCCCGGGAGGAGAGGAAGGCCTTTTTCCGGTCGCCTTCGAGCGCCGTGGCGAAGTCCTCCCCAAGCCCCTGCATAATCGGGTCGGCGTCGATGCCGAGCTCCGAACAGATGGCGGCAAACTTGCCGGTCACCGCCGTTTTGCTCGTTTCGGCATCGATCTTTGCCTCCGCGAGGTGCTCCCCGCCGGAGGCGATGTTGATCAGGTGATCGGTAATCTTTTCACCGTAGGTCTCGTCCCGCCCCGGGGCGGAAACGACGACATATGTTGTCGCCGACGATGTTCGTGACTTTTTCGATCTGGGCGGCGTTCTCCACGGAACTGCCGCCGAACTTACATACGATCTGTCGCTTCACGCTCCTCCTTTTTCCGGGCGTTGATGGCCTGCATTCTCAAGAGGCGGTTTTCGCCTTTGAGCGATTCAAGACGCTGCCGCAGCATCCGCTGCTGTTTCATCAGGGTCTGGGATTTGAACATGATTCATCCTAGAGCGGGGCATAGTCGTCCAGGGACAGGAAGGGCGCACGCCGCGTACTGGCGGCAAAGGGCGCCTCCGGCGTGTTCTCGACGCTGTTGTAGACGAAAAAGGCGTTGGTGCGCGCATCCGGGGAGATGTTGTCGGGCGATCCGTGCATCACGTTGCCGTCGTGCAGGACCAGTGTTCCCGCCTCCCCCAATGCCGCCGCCAGTTTCGCAGCATCAGCGAGCTTTCGGATCGCCTCAAGGCTTGGAACGCCATATCTTTGATTCCGGAGCGACTCTTTATAGTTCTCCTCCGGCGTCTCCCCGGCGCAGGCGACAAATTTCTTGTGGCTTCCGGGGATCAGATAGAGCGGGCCGTTGAAGGGGGTGTTGTCCGTCAGCATCACCCAGGCCGTCACGTTGCGGCAGTGGGGCAGCCCGTCTTCGGCATGCCACGTCTCGAAGTCGGAGTGCCAGGGGAAGGATTTCCCCTTGTAGGCCGGTTTGATATTGATGCGACTGTGGTGGATGTAGGCCTTCGAGCCGAGGATCTGCTCCACCTTGTCGAGGATGCGCCGGTCCCGGGTGAGCGCATCGAACAGCGGGTGGAAAAGGTGCTGGGAGAAGATGCTGCGCAGCTCGTTGCTGGCCGGTTCGGCGATATACTCCTCCCGATCCATCAGTGTCCGGTCCTGCTTCAGGGCTTCGAAGGCGTCGTTGAACGCCGCGACCTCCTCCGGGGAAAAGAAGCCGGGAAAGATAATGAATCCGTTGGCCTCGAAATAGGCGGCTTCCTCACCGCTGAGGGCATGTTCGCCCGCCGCTTCGCCGTGCAGGACCGGGTCAGCACGGTCGATGATGGTCTCTTCGCTTCCCCGCGTGGGGTACAGGTCTCTCATGTTCGCTCCTTCTTCATATCGGTGTATTCGCTTCTTCCTCTTCGACCAGGGGGTAGACCCCGTCCGCGTCGTGGTTCTCCGTCCCGACGATCGGCGGGTTGAAGACGCAGATCAGGCGCATATCCTCGCTGCCGCCGTAGAGATTGTGGTCGTCGTGTTGATCGAGGGCGTACATGATCCCGTCGTGGATCTCGTGGACCCTTCCCGTGGCGAGCTCCTCGATCTTCCCGTTGCCCGCGACGCAGTAGACCGCTTCGAGGTGGTTCTGGTAGTGGATGTGCGTCTTCGTGCCGGCGCGGATGATCGTCTCGTGGAACGAAAACCCCATGCCGTCGCGGCGCAGCAGCATCCGGCGGCTGCTCCACTGCCCCTCTTCCGCGTGCACTTCCTGCGCACTGCCGATAATCTCTCTGATATCTCTGACGATCATTTTAAAAGGCCTCCGAAAGACGTTTCTGTTTCCCCGCGAAGACGGCGTCGACCGCCTCTTCAAAACGCTTGAGCCCCTCCCGGAGCGTCTCCTCGTCGATCGTCAGCGGCGGCAGGAACTTCACGACCTGGTTCTCGGAACCCGCCGTTTCAATCACGAGGTTGCGCCCGAACGCTGCCTTCGAGATCTCCCCGGCCGCGGAGAAGTCGCTGCGTACCTCGAAGCCGTAGACAAGTCCCCGGCCCCGCACGTTGATATCGTGTTCGGGGTACTTCGCCGCCACCGTTTCCAGCGCCTCGCGCACGATCTTCTCCTTGTAGAAGACGGCGTTGCTCAGGTCGTCGTTGCTCCAGTACTGGTCGATCGCGACCCGCGATGCGACGAAGGCAAGGTTGTTGCCCCGGAAGGTCCCCGTGTGCTCCCCCGGCTTCCACTGGTCGAGGTCGGGCTTCATCAGCAGCATCGCCATCGGCAGTCCCCCGCCGATCGATTTGGAGATGGTGACCATGTCGGGGTTGATCCCGGCGAACTCGAAGCTGAAGAACTCTCCCGTCCGGCCGTTGCCGACCTGGATGTCGTCGACGATGAGGAGGATGTCATACTCCCGGCAGATGCTTTCAAGCTCCTGGAGCCACTGCTTGCCGGCGACGTTGATCCCCCCCTCGCCCTGGATCGTCTCGAGGATGATCGCCGCCGGGGTATCGACGCCGCTGCTGCTGTCACTAAGGAACTTGCGCAGATACTCAAGGGTGTTGACGTCGCCGAAGTAGCCGTCGAAGGGCATGAAAGTCGCGTTGCAGCGGCTGATAAAGCTCTCGTCGCGGTACTCGTTGTTGGCGGTCACCGCCAGCGAACCCTGCGACAGCCCGTGGTAGCCGTTGGAGAAAGCGATGACGTTGCTGCGCCCCTTGACCAGGCGCGCCAGCTTCAGCGCCGTTTCGACGGCGTTGGTGCCCGTCGGACCCGTGAACTGCATCTTGTACTCGAGGTTGCGGGGTTTGAGGATCTTCTCCTGGAAGGCGTGGATGAGCTCCTTCTTCGCCGTCGTCGCCATGTCCAGGCCGTGGACGATGCCGTCGCGCTGCAGGTAGTCGATCAGCGCCGCGGAGATATGATCGTTGTTGTGGCCGTAGTTGAGCGTCCCCGCCCCGGCGAAGAAATCGATGTAGTCGGTCCCCTGCTCGTCCGTCAGAACGGCGCCTTTGGATGTTTCGAAGATCGTCGGAAACGAGCGGATATAGCCGCGTACTTCCGATTCGTGGTTTTCAAATACTCGCATGGTAACTCCTTGTAATTATGCGTTGTCGGTGAGGTCGAACGGGCCGACCCGGTAGAGCTGCTCGTCTTCGTGGGCTTCGCCGCCGAAGAGTTCCCTGCCGAAGCAGGGGCGGTCGGTGATGCCGGCCCGAAGTTCCCGGGCCAGATGCCGGAAAAGGTTCTGCGACGCCCTGTTCGAGGGGGAGATCGTCGTTTCGACATAGCGGATATCGCGCAGGCTTTCGCGCCCGAGCAGCGCCTTGAGCATTCGCGATGCCACGCCGCCGCCCCGCATCGAGGCATCGACGGCCACCTGCCAGACGAAAAGGGTCCCGGGGTTCTGCGGGTCACGGTATCCCGATACCAGGCCGACGATACGGCCGTCGTTCTCGACTACGACGGAGCTCTCGTTGAAGTGGGTGCAGACCAGCATGTAACAGTAGCGGGAGTTCAGGTCGAGGGGTTTGCAACGATCGACCAGGTCGTAGACGCCGGGTGCATCGTTCAGGGTGGGGGTTTTAAAGAGGATAACAATTCCTTTCAGGGTATCGCATCGTCAGGTGCTGTCAAAATGAGACGCATGATGCTTGATATTTCACACTTGAAAGTATATCTTTACATACTTAATGTGAAATAATTTACATTACTTGTGTAATTTTTTTACATCTTTAATGTTCTTTTATTACATTTAAAACTGACATTAAGTTCTATTTCAATGATTTTCTATACCATATGCCAAGCAATATTCAAAGGATTGTTATGACAACAAACAGAGTAATCAAAGTAACTGCTGCCGCCCTTCTGGGCTTCGGGCTTCTCACCTCCCTCTCCGCGGACGTCGCGAAAGGGCAGAAGCTCTACCAGAAAAAATACAAAAAACTCTGCGGCATGAGCGGCGCGAAGATGGCCGGCACCCACACCCAGGACGAATGGGAAGAGATGAAAGACGAGGGCCTGCTGCTTGACGAGCTGAACAAGAAGTGTTCCGGCAAAGTCCAGGAAAAACACCTCGAGCACCTCTACGACTTCTTTTACGAATATGCCAGCGACAGCGGCAACGTTCCCTCCTGCTAATCCCCGAGGCCGTACGCACCTGTGTACGGTCCCGACCCCACCGGTATGATCACGATGACCTCCCTCTTCCTCGCCTTTTTCGGCACGATGGCACTCTTTCTCCTTGTCGGTCTCTGGTCGATGCGCCGTTCCCGACGCACCAGCCACGACTACCTGACGGCGTCGCGCAGCGTGTCGCCTTCCCTCGCGGGGCTCTCCGCCGTCGCCACCAACAACAGCGGCTACATGTTCGTTGGCATGATCGGCTACACCTACGTCGCGGGCCTCTCCTCCGTCTGGCTGATGGTCGGCTGGATCGTCGGCGACCTGATAGCCTCCCTCGCCGTCCACCGGCCGGTACGGCTGATGGCCCAGCGCCGCCGCGCCCACAGTTTCAGCGGACTCATCGCCCACTGGCACGGGGAGGAGCGGCTGATGCTGCGGCGCATCGCCGGGGGAGTCACCCTGCTCTTTCTCACCGTCTATGCGGGCGCGCAGCTCAGTGCCGGCAGCATTGCCCTCGAGACCCTCCTGGGCTGGGACGCCGCCACCGGCGCGATGATCGGGGCGGCGGTTATCCTCTTCTACTCCTTCAGCGGCGGGCTGCGTGCCTCCATATGGACCGATGCCCTGCAGTCGGTGGTGATGCTCGCCTCGATGGCAATGCTGCTGGGAGTCAGCCTGGAGAGTCTGGGAGGTTTCAATGGCGCGCGGGAGGCGCTCGGGCAGGTGAGCCCCGGCTATATGCAGTGGTTCCCGGAGGATTTCGGGGGAAGCTGGCTGGAGATCGGCGGTTTCGTCGTCGGCTGGCTCTTCGGGGGTATCGGGGTCATCGGTCAGCCCCATATCATGATCCGCTACATGGCCCTCGACGACGTCCGCTCCCTCAACCGGATGCGCCTCTACTACTACGGCTGGTTCACCCTCTTTTACGGCGCCACCATCGGCGTTGGCCTGCTCGCCCGCATCCTGCTCGACCCGGCGGCGGGCATCGACCCGGAACGGGCGCTCCTGCTGCTCTCCGAGCAGCGTCTGCCGCCCCTTCTCGTGGGCGTCATGCTCGCCGGCCTCTTCGCCGCGACGATCTCGACGGCGGACTCCCTGGTCCTCAGCTGCTCCGCCGCCCTGACCCGGGACTTCACGCGACGCCCCCTCGACGCCTACAGGAGCGCGAAATTCGGTACCCTGGCCGTCACCCTGGCCGCGCTGGGCATCGCCCTGGGCAACAACAAAACCGTCTTCGAGCTGGTGCTCGACGCCTGGGGGCTCTTCGCTTCGGCCTTCGGGCCGCTCGTCTTCCTCTACGCCGTCGGCCGCGACCCGGGTGAGAACCGCTCCGTGCTTCTCCTGCTCGCGGGGGCCGCGGCCTTCTACCTCTGGAGCCTCTACGGCTGGTCAACCCTCTACGCCATCGCGCCGGCCTGGGCAGTCGTCATGCTCTTCTATGCCATACCATTCCCAAAACGCCTCGGCGCACAGCCGTCAACGTAACAGGTGTGATGTGATATTCACGACGGGGCACCCCTTTCCCGCCCTCTCAAGGGAATTTTGACTATAATGAAGCTTCTGACCTCCCCGCCCGGGCTGAAACGCGGGGAGTCCCAATGAATCGCATCGTATAAGGAAAGATATGCACAGTAAAACCGTACGCTACATCCGCAACCTCTACAAAAGCAACGGCACCATCCATCTGCACGCCCCCCGCTTCATCGGGAACGAACAGAAGTACATGGGCAACTGCATCGAGACGGCGGAGGTATCGGCGGAGGGGGAGTACGTCCCCCGTTTCGAAGCGATGGTCTGCGACTACAGCAAGGCGGCCCACGCCGTCGCCCTCAACTCCGCCGAATCGGCCCTGCGGGTGGCTCTGGCCCTCGCCGGCGGCTGGGCCGGGACCGAAGTGCTGACCCAGCCCCTCGCCTACGCCGGGACGGCCAACACCATCAGCAGCGTCGGGGCGGTGCCGATCTTCATCGACGTCGAGCGCGACACGATGGGGATGGACCCAAGCCGCCTGAAGGAGTTCCTCGCCTACAACGCCGAGATGCGCGACGACGGCCTCTGCTACAACCGCAACACCCAGCGGCGCATCGCCGCCTGCGTCCCCGTGCACACCCTGGGCTACCCCTGCCGCGTCGACGCCCTTAAAGAGGTGTGCGACGAGCACAACATCATGCTCATCGAGGACGCCTCCGACGCTTTCGGCTCCCTCTACCGTGACAAAATGGCGGGGCGCTACGGCCACGTCGGCTTCTACGCCTTCGAAGGGCACAAGAGCATCACCTGCGGCGACGGCGGCGTGCTCGTCACCGACGACGCGGAGCTGGCGGAAAAGGCGCGGCTTCTCAGCGACGCGACGCGGCTGAGCCACCCCCTTGACGCCCCGCTCGAGGGGGGACGCCTCTCCTGCCGCATGTCCAATCTCAACGCGGCGGTGGGGTGTGCCCAGATGGAGCACGTACAGACCCTCGTCGAACGGCAGCGGGACCTTGCCCGCCGCTACAAGGAGTTCTACGAGGCGATGGAGGATTGGGAGGACGAACTGGCGTTTTATACGGCGAAGAAGAAGGTGTGCCAGCCCAACTGCTGGCTGAGCGCGCTGATTTTCGAGGAGACCGAAGAGCGCGATGCCTTTGTCGCGGCGACGAACGCGCAGAACGTCCAGACCCGCACCCTCTGGCCCCTCGCCAACGAACTCCCGCAGTTCGCCCAGTGCCAGTCGACGGACGTTCCCAACGCCCGCTGGCTGCAGCAGCACATCGCCATCCTGCCCGGCGGCGTCCGGGTCTAGGTACCCTTTACTCCGCCCCGATCTTGATGATCGTGTCCGCGCACCAGCGGGCCAGGTCGATCTCGTGGGTGATCAGCAGCATCCCCATCTCCCCCAGCATTTTGATCAGCATCTGCATCACGTCAAGCTGCGTCACGTTGTCCAGCGCCGAGGTCGGCTCGTCGAGCAGCAGCAGGTCGGGCTTCATCAGCAGCGCCCGCAGGATGGAGCAGCGCTGCAGCTGCCCCCCGGAGAGTTCGTGGGGGTACTTGTGCAGCAGCGCCCGCTCGAGCTGCATCGTCTCCATGTAGGCTTCCATCCCGTCCATCGGGGCGACATCGCGGATCTGGTTGTAAAGGGTGTAACTGGGATGGAAGGAGCTGTAGGGGTCCTGGAAGACCATGGCGACCCGGCCCGCCTCGATCGTGCCGTTCCGGGGGCGCAGATGGCCCAGAATCAGTTCGAAAAGCGTGCTCTTTCCCGCGCCGCTGGGGCCGACGATCGCCTTGATCTCGCCGGCGTTCAGGCTCAGGGAGAAGTCGTTGTAAAGCAGCGCGTCAGGGGAGTACCCGAAGTCGATGCCGCGGATGTCGAGGACCTGTTTCAACGGATCTGACCGCTGCCGTAGATCTTGTACTTGTAGGTCGTCAGCCCCTCGATCCCCATCGGTCCGCGGGCGTGGAGCTTGTTGGTGCTGATCCCCACCTCGGCGCCGAAGCCGAAGGCGCCGCCGTCGGTGAAGCGGGTCGAGGCGTTGACGTAGACCGCCGCCGCGTCGACGCCGTTAAGGAAGCGCTCCGCCGTCGTGATGCTCTCGGTGATGATCGCCTCGGAGTGGCCGGAGCCGTGGCGCACGATATGGTCGATCGCCCCCTCGACGCCGTCGACGACGCGGATGTTGAGGATGTTCGCCAGGTACTCCGTGTCGTAGTCCACCTCCGTCGCCTCGTCGGCTTCGATGATCGCACGGGTCGCCGCGCACCCCTTCAGCTGGGTATGGGCTTCGTCGAAGGCCGCTTTCAGCTGCGGCAGGGCCGTGTCGGCGATCGCGCGGTCGACGAGCAGGGTCTCCATCGCGTTGCAGACGCCGGGGCGCTGCACCTTCGCGTTGATCGCGATGCGGATCGCGTTTTCGAGGTTCGCCTCTTTGTCGATATAGGTGTGGCACTGCCCCTTGTCGTGCTTGACGACCGGGACCGTCGCGTTCTCGCTGACGTAGCGGATCAGCCCCTCGCCTCCGCGGGGGACGATCAGGTCGACGTGCTTGTCCATTTTGATCAGCTTCGCCACCCCCTCGCGCGACGCATCGGGCAGCAGGGCGATAAGCGATTTGGGCAGGCCGTTCTTGACCAGCACGCTCTGCAGAGCCGTGGCGATGGCGGCGTTGGAGTGCTCCGCCTCCTTGCCCCCCTTGAGGACGCAGACGTTGGAGCTCTTGAAGCAGAGCGCCGCCGTATCCGAGGTGACGTTGGGACGGGATTCGTAGATGATGCCGATGACGCCGATGGGGATCGTCACCTTCTCGATCTTGAGGCCGTTTTCCGTCATCCACCCCTCGAGCACGCGTCCGACCGGCTCCTTGAGGGCGGCGATCTCCTCGATGGCGACGGCCATCCCCTCGATCCGCTGCTCGTCGAGGTAGAGACGCTCTTTGAGGGCGCTGCTCAGGTTGTGCTCCGCCGCCGTCTTCATGTCCTGGGCGTTGGCTTCGATGATGTCCATCGTGCACATGCGCAGCGCTTCGGCCATCTCGCGCAGCATGCGGTTCTTCTGGGCACCGCTGAGCGTCGCGAGGATGCGGCTGCCCGCCTTGGCTTCATCTAAAAACTGTTCCATCGTATCGCCTCGTTTTTGGGTGCTATTATAGCGAATCGCGGCGCCGGCGGAAATCGGGAGAAGGAGAAACGGGCGCCGGTTAGTTGCGCCCGTTTTGAAATGCTTTGAATCTAAGGGAGGTGTATTCCGGAGGGAGGGCCGGAATACGGAATGGGAGAATCGTCTGTGTCGTTACTCGATTTCGGCGTCAATGACGTCGTCGTCGGCTTTCTTGGCGCCTTCGGAGGCGGCACCGCCTTGCTGCTGCTGGCCGTACATATGCTCGGCCATTTTATGGCTCGCTTCGGTGAGGGCCTTGACCTTCTCTTCGATCTGCTCTTTCGTCGCGTCCTGGTTTTTCAGGGTCTCTTTGAGCTCCTTGGCCGCGGCTTCGATCTTCTCTTTGTCCTCGGCGCTGATCTTGTCGCCGATCTCCTCGAGGCTCTTCTCGGTCTGGGAGACGAGGGCGTCGGCATGGTTGCGCAGGTCGACGAGCTCCTTGCGTTTGGAGTCTTCCGCCTTGTGCTTCTCGGCGTCGTTGATCATCTGGTTGATCTCCTCTTCGGAGAGTCCGGAAGAACCGGTGATCTTGATCTCCTGGGATTTGCCCGTACCCTTGTCCTGCGCGGAAACGGTCAGGATGCCGTTCGCGTCGATGTCGAAGGTGACTTCGATCTGCGGCACGCCGCGGGGTGCTGAGGGGATGCCCGTCAGTTCGAAGAGGCCCAGGGACTTGTTGTCGCGGGCGAACTCGCGCTCGCCCTGGACGACGTTGATGGAGACCGCCGGCTGGTTGTCTTCGGCCGTGGAGAAGACCTGGGACTTCTTGACCGGGATTGTCGTACCTTTGTCGATGATCTTCGTCGCGACGCCGCCGAGGGTCTCGATGCCGAGAGAGAGCGGGGTGACGTCAAGCAGCAGGACGTCCTTGACGTCGCCGCGCAGGACGCCGCCCTGGATCGCCGCGCCCGCCGCGACGACTTCGTCGGGGTTGACGCTCTTGTTCAGGTCTTTGCCGCCGAACTCCGCGGAGACCATCTTCTGCGCCAGCGGGACCCGTGTGGAACCGCCGACCATGATGACCTGCTGGATCTGGCCTTTGGCCATGTCCGCTTCGCGCAGCGCCGTTTCGATGTGGTCGATCGTCTCTTTGATCAGTTTTTCGATCATCCCTTCGAACTTCGCGCGGGTCAGTTTGATGACGAGGTGTTTCGGGCCGGTCGCGTCCGCCGTGATGAACGGCAGGTTGATCTCTGTCTCTGTGGAAGAGGAGAGCTCTTTTTTCGCGCTTTCCGCCGCGTCTTTGAGACGCTGGAGGGCCATCTTGTCCGCTTTGAGGTCGATGCCGTGCTCGGACTTGAACTCGCTTGCCAGGTAGTCGACGATCTTGTTGTCGAAGTCGTCGCCGCCGAGGAAGGCGTTACCGTCGGTGGAGAGAACCTCGAAGGTGCCGTCGGAGATCTCGAGGACCGTGACGTCGAACGTACCGCCACCAAGGTCGTAGACGACGACCGTTTCGTCGTTTTTCTTGTCAAGGCCGTACGCCAGTGCGGAAGCGGTCGGTTCGTTGATGATGCGCAGGACGTTCAGACCGGCGATCTGGCCCGCCTCTTTCGTCGCCTTGCGCTGCGCGTCGTTGAAGTAGGCCGGAACGGTGATGACCGCGTCCGTCACGCTCTGCCCGAGGTAGGACTCGGCATCCTCTTTCAGTTTGCCGAGGATTTTCGCGGAGATCTCCTGCGGCGTGTAGACCTTGCCCGCGACGTCGACGGCGGCCATGCCGTTCTTGTCGACGATCTTGTAGGTGACCTTGTCGTGCGCCTCTTTGGCTTTGGGCTCATTCATCATCAGACCCATAATACGTTTGACGGAGTAGATCGTCTTGTCCGGGTTCGTGATCGCCTGGCGTTTTGCCGGGTCACCGACGAGGACTTCGCCCTTGTCCGTGAATGCCACGACGGACGGTGTCGTGTTCTTGCCCTCTTTGTTCGGGATGATTTTCGCTTCACCGCCTTCGTAGACAGCGACACAAGAGTTGGTGGTTCCGAGGTCGATACCGATAACTTTACTCATTGAATTCTCCTTAATTAAGATCTGGTTTTATTTATTCTGCAATGACTACCATCGCATCGCGGAGCGTGCGGTCTTTGTAACGGTAGCCCTTCTGGAACGTCTGGACGATCTCGCCGCTCTCGTGGTCCGGTGAGGGCACGCGCTGTACGGCGTGGTGGATGTTCGGATCGAACGGTTCGTCTTCGGCGACTTGCGTGACACCGTGTTTTTCCAGCACGGTCAGGAACTGCTTCAGCGTCAGTTCCACGCCCTCTTTCATTTTCCCCAGCAGTTCCGTCGCGTCGGCTTCGCCGTCCGCGGCCGCAACCGCCATGCCCAGTGCGTCAAGCACCGGGATCAGCTCTTTGGCGAACTTCTCGTTCGCGTACTCGAGCGCCTGGTACTTCTCTTTTTCGAGGCGCTTTTTGATGTTGTCGAAATCGGCGTGAACCCGGGCGTATTTGTCCTTGAGGTCCGCGATCTCGTTTTGCAAAGTCTCTATTTCGTTGGCGACTTCTTCTTCCGCCTCGGCGACTTCGGCATTTTCATTCTGCGATGCCGCCGTCTCTTCTGCGTTTTGAAGCTCTGTCTTTTCTTCGGTTGCCATGCGGTTTCCGACTCCTTTTCTTCGAAATACGCAAGCATTATACATCATTGAGTCAAATCATGTCAAGTGTAAATTACATCATGTGACTAATATATATTTAGTCTATTTGGCTCATAGTTTATAAAAAACAGCCTTCCGCAGGCGTTTTTCGCCCTTTTGCTATAATCGTGATCTCTGAAAAAAGGTAGCCTATGACACGCTTGCACTTCCCAAACTTCCTCCGGCTCGGCCTGCTCCTGGGCGCGCTGCTGCTCTGGTTCACCCCCGCCCCCGAGGGGCTGACGGCTGAGGCGTGGCAGCTTTTCGTCCTCTTCCTCGCCGCCATCGTCGCCATCATCGCCAACCTCCTGCCAATCCTCACGGCGGCGATCGCCGCCCTCGCCCTCAGTATCCTGACGGGGCTGCTCACCCCGGCGGAGGCCTACTCCGGCTTTTCCAAGAGCTTTATCCTTCTGATCGTCGTCGCCTTCCTTGTCGCCCGGGGGGTCGTCAAGTCGGGGCTGGGCAAGCGGGTTGCCCTGCTGATCATCCGCCGCTTCGGATCCTCCACCCTGGGACTGGGCTACTCTATGGTCGCCACCGACCTGCTCATTGCCCCCGCCTTCCCCAGCAACACGGCCCGCTCCGGCGTCCTCTTCCCGATCGTGCAGTCGCTGGCCCATGACAGCGGCTCCAAGGTCGCCGACGGGACGCGCCGGAAGATGGGGAGCTTTCTGATGATGAACTCCATGGCGGGGATCTCCATCTCCTCGGCGCTCTGGTTCACCGCGATGGCCGCCAACCCCGTCGGTGCGGGAATCGCAAAGGAGATGGGGGTCGCCATCGACTTCGGCTCCTGGTTCCTCGCCGCCGCCGTCCCCTCCCTGGCCGCCTTCGTTCTGATCCCCTACCTGCTCTACCGCCTCTTTCCCCCGGAACGCAAAGAGACCCCCGAAGCGCCCCGGCTGGCCGACGCGGAGCTCAAACGGATGGGTCCCGTGCACCGCAACGAGTGGATCACCGGCGTCACCTTCGTCGCCATGGTCGTGCTCTGGGCCCTCTCGGGGGTGCTGGGGCTGGACAAGACCGCCGTCGCCCTCGCCGGCCTCGCCGTGCTGATGGTGACCCACGTCTTCACCGTCGACGACATGCGCGACCAGGGCGAGGCGCTGGGCGTCTTCATCTGGTTCGCCGCCCTCTACACCCTGAGCACCTACCTCAACCTCTTCGGCTTTATGAACTACCTCGGCGAAGGGATCGCTTCGCAGCTGACTGGGCTCTCCTGGCCCCTTGTCTACGTCCTGCTGGTGGGACTCTACGTTCTGATCCACTACCTCTTCGTCTCCCAGAC
>QKCD01000105.1 GCA_003245815.1 Sulfuricurvum sp. | reverse complement strand
CGGGATCAGCCCGCGGGGCGTGCCCGGCCACGGGGAGGGGCGCGTCTGCGCGGTGAGCGACGAGCACGACGAGCGGGGACAGATCACGGAATCCTACGCCGTGCGCGAAGCAATGGTCACCAAACGGCTGCAAAAGCTGGAGTCGCTGCGCGCTGCGGCGCTTCCCCCCGAGTCTGTCGGGGAGGGGACGATCGCGGTGGTCGGCTGGGGGTCGACGAAGGGGGCGATTGCCGAGGCGCTGCGGCGGCTTGACGACAAAGAGCTCTTCCAGGTCCACTTTTTCTGGCTCCACCCGCTGGCCCCGGAGTCGCTTGAACCCCTGCGGCGCGCCGCGGCGGTCATCGTCGTGGAGAACAACGCGACGGGGCAGTTCGCCCGGCAGCTGGAGGGGTACGGCATCGCCGTCGACCGCCGCGTGCTGCAGGCCGACGGCTTCCCCTTTTTCGCCGACCGCCTGGCAGTGCGGCTTGAAAACGTATTGAAGGAGCTGCGATGAGCCATCCCTTTGAACGCGAGAACGTCGACATCGCCTGGTGTCCCGGGTGCGGGAACTTCGGAATCCTGAAGCTGGTCAGGGAGGTGCTCGACGAACTGGCGCTGGAACAGCGTAATGTCGTGATCGTCTCGGGGATCGGGCAAGCCGCCAAGAACCCCTACTACGTCGATGCCAACATGTTCGGCGGGCTGCACGGGCGGGCACTGCCCGTCGCCACGGCTGTCAAGGCCGCCAACCCCGCCCTGACGGTCGTCGCCGAAGGGGGGGACGGGGACATGTACGGGGAAGGAGGCAACCATTTCCTCCATGCCGTCCGGCGCAACGTCGATCTCGTCCATATCGTTCACAACAACATGGTCTACGGCCTGACCAAGGGACAGGCGTCGCCGACGAGCCTGCGGGGCTTCCGAAGCCCGGTGCAGGTCGGCGGCGTCGTCAACGAGCCCCTCAACCCCGTGGCGCTCGCCCTGGCCCTCAACGCCGGCTTCGTCGCACGGGTCAATATCGGCGGCGCGAAGCTGGCCCGGGAGGTCCTCAAGGCGGCCTTTCTGCACCGGGGCTACGCCCTGGTGGACATCCTGCAGCCCTGTGTCACCTTCAACCCCCTCAATACCTACGCCTGGTTCAAAGAGCACAGCCGCGAGCTCGGCACCGAACACGACGCGACCGACCGGGAGGCGGCGCTGCGGCGCGCCCTGGAGACGGAGCCGATGCCCCTGGGGATCTTCTACCGGGAGGAGCGCCCCACCTTCGGGGAGCAGGTACGCCGCTCCACGGCGCCGCTGCATACCCTCCGGCACGATCTCAAGCGCCTGCAGGAGCGCTTCGACGCCTACTAGAGCTCATTTTAAAACGCTCTGTTGGCACCGTCAGGGAGTTTTGAAATGAGTTCTGGCTTTTGGCTGCCTGAAGGATCAGGAACGCACATTGCAACTTAATGGGCGAGCGCTATAATTGCGAAAAAACCGGTGCCTTTTCCGTCAGCGGACGGCCGCACCGTAATCAGGAGCAGCAACATGAAACTCAACGTCGTACCGGACAAGGCGATGCTCGAGGCGTCGGAGATGATCGTGGTGGACATCCGTACGGAGGCTGAGTGGCGCCAGACGGGGATCGTCCCCGGATCGAAGTGCATCACCTTCTTCGACGCCTACGGCAACTACGACGCGGCGGGATTCCTCGAACAGATCGACGCCCTCGGCGGCAAGGAGGCGCACATCGGCCTTATCTGCCGGACGGCGACCCGGACGCACCAGGTGGCGATGTTCATGCACCAGCAGGGCTATAAAGTGCAAAACCTTCTCGGCGGGGTGATGAAACTGATCGGTGAGGGGTACGAGCTCGCCCCCTACGAGGGGTAGGGCTACTCGTATTCGTGCTTGAGCCCCTCGAGGAACTCGAGGATGTTCAGCTGGTAGCTCCGGGTATCGGGGTCCTTGCTGCAGGCCAGCAGCGGCTGGAGCTGCTCGACGTCGATTTTCTTGGCATAGCGGGGAATGAGTTTGAGTTCCCGGACGATGTCCTGGGCGAGGGTATCGACGTCGAGGGGGTCACGCCCGAGGATACGCTCTACGAACTCCTCCGTCGTCAGCGCCAGGGTATTGGCGCGGTCCTCGTCATTGTAGATCTGCATCCCCGCCGCTTTGACGAGTTCATAGTCACACGTGTCGGGCTCCTCCTTCACGGCGATGACCATGGCGAAGATCTTGGCACGGAACTCCAGGGAGCTGTGGTGGTAAACGAAAAGTTCGCGGAACGCGTTGAAGAGATAGTGCTTGAGCTTGTATCCCAACGCCATGCAGACCCCTCCCTCTGATTGGGAATATTATAGCGCAAAAAGCACGGTGCCGCGTCAAGAATAGCGGCCGTGCGCGCTCCCCCCTAAAGCCCTCTCTCCCCCGCGACGGGCCGCGTAATCAGGTACCCCCCGATCAGGATCGGCACGATCCCCGCCAGCTGCCTCGGCGTCGGGATCTCTTCCAGAACGAAATAGGCAAAGAGAAGCGTAAATAGCGGCATCACCGCCGTCAGGGCGCTCATCTTGGTGATGGAGATGCGGTGCAGTGCCTCGACCCAGAGCAGTTTGGCCGCGACGTAGATCAGCAATGCGACGGCGACGAGGTAGGGGAGCGCTTCACGTACGGCATCTGCGACGGGAAGGGGTTCAAAGGCCCAGGCAGCCAGGGCGAGAAAGGGGAGAGCCACCAGGTTGCGGTAGGTGAGAATCGTGACGGAGGGAACGTGACGGCGGGCCCGCTGCTGGTAGCGGTTGGCGACGGGGGCGATGGCGGCCGCCGCGAGGATCAGCAAATCCCCGCGGTTGAGGTCGAAATGCTCGGGCAGGAGCATCACCAGCGCGCCCATCCCCATCAGCAGTGCTCCCCAGGAGTGGCCTGCGGTCATCTTCTGCTTTCCGAAGACGTTGAAATAGAGGTAGGCGAAGAGCAGCTGCAGAAAGATGATGACGGCCATGTTCCCCGCGGTCGTATACTGCAGCCCCAGGAAGACGAGAAGGAAGAGCAGGGTGATAGAGAAGGAGGTGAGCAGCAGGTCCCTCTGCGCTTCCGGCAGCACCAGGCTCGCCATGGCCCTGCGCCGGAGCAGCAGGGCCAGCAATACGACGGTCGCGATCGCGACGATGGCGGTGTAGGCGTGCAGGGCGCCGACGAGGGGGATGGCGAAGAGCGAGAGGATCGGGAACCAGCTCTCCAGCAGGCAGAGCAGGATGACGTAGAGTTCGCCTTCGCGTTCGCGGGTCACGCTTCGGGTTCCTTCCAGATCGCCTCGTGGGTGGCGGCGAAGTGGCGGAAGGAGTGTTCGATGTCGAAAAACTGCATGTTGTCGCGTCCCTGTTTGCCGAGTTTACGGCGAAGTGTAGCATCTTTTACGAGGGTTTCGGCGGCGAGTACCCACGCTTCTAGGTCGTTGCCCGGTGCGATGAAACCGCTCTGCTGCCCGTTGAAGTTGACGAGGCTCTTGGGGCCGCCCATGTCGGAGACGACGACGGGCAGGGCGCTCGCCTGCGCCTCCATCACGACCTGGCCGAGGGTGTCGGCGACGGAGGGAAAGAGGAAGAGGTCGCTGGAGGCGTAGAGCCGGGAGAGCTCCTTGCCGACAACCGGGCCGAGGAAGCGGACGTTGTGGCGCCGCAGGCGCCCCTGGAGCCTGCGGTAGCGCCCCTCGCCGGCGAGGTAGAGGTGGCACTCCGTTTCGGGAAGGCGCCGCCGCAGCTCCTTCCAGACCTCAAGGAGGAAAAGAATGTTCTTGTCGGGGCTGACCCGCCCGACATAGAGGACGTTGACGGCGCGGCGGCCGGCGCCGTAGCGGCTGAAATACCCCTCCTCGCGGTAGGCGGGGCTGAAGGTCCTCAGGTCGGTGCCGGGCTTGAGAAAGGAGATGCGGTCGGGAGGGATGCCGATATCCCCGCACATCACCGCGGCGTACTCTCTCGAACGGGTGAAGATGTGGGCGAACCCCTCGTAGAAGCGGGCCATGAAGCGGTCGGTGGCGCGCCGCAGCAGCTGCAGACCGGTGTTGAGGCCCACGTAGGCGGAGATGTCGGTATGGTAGGTGCCCATGACCCGGTAGCCGTAGCGCCGGGCGAGGCTGCGCGCCTTGTAGCCCAGCGGGCCGGGGGTGGAGATGTGGACGATGTCGGGGTCGAGTTCGAGCAGTTTCGCCTCGAGGCACTTTTCCGTCACGAAGGCGAGGTCAAGTTCCCGGTAGACCGGCATCGGGAAGCGCAGCAGGGGTTTGAGGTTGTGGATATAGGGGGCTTCGGGGAACGGTTTCGCCGTCGCGGTGACGATCTGCAGGTCGAACTTGTAGTCCTGGGCAAGCCGCCCCATGTCCTGGATGAAGCGGGAGACGCCGTTGAGGTCGCCGAGGGTGTCGGTGAAGATGCAGACGCGCATGGAAACTCCATAATAGCGAAGATGGCTCTCACTATAGCGGGGGAACGATGCGGTTCGGTTACGGAGCTTCAGGGGAGCAGGCGTAGGACCTTGTGATCGGCGCCGCTGAGGGCGAGGCCCTCCAGGGCCTTGGGGGGAAACCACTCGAATCCCTCCGCGTAGCGCTCGGCAAGGTAGACCTCCCCTTCCAGGGTGAAGTGGGAGTACTTCTGGGTGATATTGCCGAGGGCATGCATCCCGGCGGTGTCGGCCGCTTCATACTCGGCGAAGCCCCAGAGCCCGTGGAGGAAGCGGCCGTCGCGCTGCCGCAGGGCGTAGTGCCCTTTGTGGCGGTGGACGACGATGATCCGGCGGCGGACGGGAACGGGTTTCTTCGCCGCTTTCCGGGGGTAGGCGAGGGGGTCGTGGCGCCCCCGGCAATGGGCCGCGAAGGGGCAGGTGACGCAGTCGGGGTCGCGCGGGCTGCAGAGCGAGGCCCCCAGGTCCATCATCGCCTGGTTGTAGTCGAAGGGACGCTCCGTGTCGAAGAGCGCGTAGGCATGCTCCCAGAGACGCTTCTCCGTCGCCTCGGCGATGCCGAAAAAGCGGCAGAGGATCCGCTTGACGTTGGCGTCCATGATGGGGACGGGGGTGTGGTAGGCGAAGGCGGCGACGGCGTGGGCGGTGCTTCTGCCGATGCCCGGCAGGGCCTGCAGTTCCGCCACCGTCTGCGGCATTTCCGGGGCGGCGAGACGCGCCGCCTTGTGGAGGTTGCGGGCACGGGTGTAGTAGCCTAGCCCCTCCCACCGCTTCAGCACGTCGTCGAGCTCCGCGTCGGCGAGCTTCTGCAGGGTCGGGAAGGCTTCGAGAAAGGGGAAGTAGAAGCGCTCGAGGACGGTTTTTACCTGAGTCTGTTGGAGCATGACTTCACTCACATATACCTTGTAGGGGTCGTTTGTCTGTCTCCATGGCAGTGCGTGACGTCCATGTTCTTGATACCAGTCATAGAGTGATGTGTGCGCTTCTTTAAACATAAGTTATTGTACCGGAACGGCACTTTAGATGAGATGCCGTCGGGTGGGAAATTCTGCAGTACCCGTCTCAAAATGCCTTATGAACATGAGGAAGCATCCAGGCTGTGCGAAGCCCTGGTGATTTGGGCGGTGATATTTCCCAGACGATGTTATGGAAAATGTTGAACGCATTTCCATTCACGTTAGATATTTTAT
The DNA here is from genome assembly GCA_003245815.1 of Sulfuricurvum sp. GTDB lineage: Bacteria > Campylobacterota > Campylobacteria > Campylobacterales > Sulfurimonadaceae > SZUA-415. The sequence continues at coordinate 6,797 of QKCD01000105.1, read as the reverse complement.
AGGCACAAAAACGCCTTCTTTTATTTCAATAAGATGTACAATAATTGGATAGAGAGCGATGGCAGGAGTCCCCGCCAACATAACATGATCGTGCCGGAAAGGAGCAGCCATGTTAAATGAATATTCAGAAGAGATGAAACATTTCTGGGAGATATTTGCCCGTCAGAATATGCACAAGGTCAAAGAGTTTGATCTGTTCATGGAGAAGTTCGCGGTGAACTTCAACCTTTATAAAGACGGCAAGTTCGTCGAGCAGTTCCTCCCGTTTGATGTGATCCCCCGTATCATCAGCGCCGCGATGTATCGAAAGCTCGAACACGGACTCCGCCAGCGCGTCAAAGCACTCAACCTTTTCCTCGAAGACATCTATTCCAAACAGCGTATCGTCCAAGAGGGCGTGATCCCGGAACATTTCGTCCATGATGCACAGGGGTACCAGAAATCGCTGGTCGGCCACTCCCCGAACAAGAACATCCGTACCCACATCAGCGGAATCGACCTGGTTCAGGACTCCAAAAGCGGAGAGTGGATCGTCCTCGAAGACAATCTCCGTGTCCCGAGCGGTGTCAGTTATCCGTTATCGGTCCGTCATGCCTATCGCCATATTTTTCCGGAGTTTTTCGAGAAAATGCCCATCAGGCCCATCGACATCTATGCGGATATGCTCAAACAGAGTATGGACTATGTCAGTTGCGGGGGCATCAATATTGTACTGACACCCGGGCGATACAATTCCGCATACTACGAACACAGCTATCTTGCGGATGAGATTGGTGCGGTTCTGGTAACGGGCAACGAGCTTGTGGTCGAAGAGAAAATCCTGTATCTCCGTCATTACGACAGGCAGAAGATACGGGTAGGGGCGGTTTACCGCCGCCTGGACGATGAGTTCCTCGACCCGCGCTATTATAACTCCGAGAGCCTCATCGGCATCGAGGGAATCATGGAAGCCTACCTGGCCGGGAATGTGGCCATTTTAAACGCACCCGGCAACGGGATCGCCGACGACAAGGGGATCTACTATTTTGTTCCGGAGATGATACGCTTCTACCTTCAGGAAGAACCGATACTCCGGAATGCACCGACGTACCTCCCCTATTTTGAAAAAGACATGGCCTATATCCTCGAGAACATCTCCACCCTTGTCATCAAAGATGTTGCGGAAGCCGGAGGCTACGGCGTGGTGTTCGGTAACCGATTGACCGCGCTTCAGCAAGATGACCTCAAGGGCGTCATCAAACAGAACCCGCGCCGCTTCATCGCCCAGGAGCTGATCGAGTTTTATGACGAGCAGTGTTATATCGATGAACAGCTGCTTCCGAGAAAAGCGGATCTCAGGGCATACGTGACCATGACGGACAGTGCCAAAGTATGGCCGTGCGGATTGACACGTTTTGCCATGGAAGAGGGAAATTATCTCGTCAACTCCTCCCAGGGCGGCGGCTTCAAGGATACCTGGGTGCTGGAGGATGATCATGTCTAGACAATATCTGACGTCCAACCGGGCCTACAACCTCTACTGGCTGGGAAGGCACATCAAACGGCTCGAGATCGAACTCGTCGCCATCGACAGGACCTTCAATGAAATCATTGACATGAACCATGATGCCGGGAGGGCACTGTTCGAAAAACTGGATATCGGCCTTGCCTATGATGACGCCCTGGATTACCTCGAACAGTGCATGTATGGCGAGCATGAGGGGAGACTCTACAATATCATCCAAAATGCCCGTGAAAATGCCATTATCTCCAGGAACTATCTGCATCAGGATGCATTCACGGCCATTACCGAACTCTACCTCCTCTTCAAGAAGAATGCTACGAATATCAATGGGATCGACTACCAGTTCATTGATACCGGCCTCTCCATCATTATACGGATATGGGGTGCGATGCATCAGTTCCAGAAGTATCAGCAAAGCTATGATTTCATCCGTTTCGGGCAACTGGTTGAAAAAATCGATTTGAGTTTCAGGCTCGATGAACAGATGGAAATCTCCCTGCTCCGCATCGACGATCTGGACGCCCTGGCACTGCAGCTTAACCCTCACTATATCAAGGAACGCCTCTACGGGATGAGAAGTGTCAAGCTCCTGGATAAGATCAACAGCAAGATCGATCAGATCATTACGGATAGGCTTTGACGGAAAGCAGATCGGAAAAGAGATGCCGCGAGAAGCGCTGAAATCGCTTCTATGGCACGATATTAAAATGCCGCTGAACAATGGTGCTATTTACTTTCGTTTACGCGTGATTAGGGCCGTGCAAAGGGAAAAAGGCTAGAATGAGGGTATAAAAAGCACGGAAGGAGCGGATGATGTCGGAGATTCTGCTGGTAGAAGACGACGAGGAGATGGTACGGCTTCTGGAGCAGTACCTGGCCAAGTACGGCATGAACCTCTTCAGCCTCACATCGCCGCTGGCGGCGATGGACAAGCTGGCGATCCAGCACTTCGACCTGGTACTGCTGGACCTCTCCCTCCCCCATATGGACGGTCTCGAGCTCTGCCGCCAGATCAAGAAGCGCTACCCGATGCTGCCGGTCATCATCTCCACGGCCCGGGGCGACGTCAGCGACAAGGTGATCGGTTTTGACTCTGGGGCCGACGACTACATCGCCAAGCCCTACGATCCCCGGGAACTGGTTGCACGGATCCAGGCCCACATCAAACGCTCGAAAAATATCGTGGTGGCCAACGAGACGCTCTTCCGCGTCGACGAACAGAAGTTCCGCATCTACAAGGGGGAGGAGCCTTTGGAACTGACGCTGGCGGAGTACGAGGTCTTCGCCCTGCTGATCCGGCACAAGGAACGGGTCCTCAGCCGGGAGTTCATCGTCAACAGCGTCAACGCGATCCAGTGGGAGAGCGGCGACCGAAGCATCAACGTCATTGTCGGCCGGATCCGCAACAAGATCGGCGACGACGTCAAGCATCCCAAATACATCAAATCGATCCGGGGGATCGGCTATCAATATATCGGGAACTAAATGAACCGCCACTCCATTCTCTTCAAGGTCAACATCATTTTCGCCGTCGCGGTCGCCGCGGTTCTCGTCATCGCCGTCGCCGTCACGATGATCGCCGACCGGGCGGAGCAGCACCGCCTCTTTGAACGGATGCGCGGGGTGATGCACGTCATCCCACCGCCGCTCTGGAACGTCGCTCCCGAACAGCTTGACGCCCTGGCCGAGTCCCACGGCCTGGAGGTCGTCCGCGGCGACGAGAAGCGCCGGGTCCTTGCCACGGCCGAGCAGCTCCGCGCCCGCGGTGACGACCGGAGGTTCGCGCCGCGGCTGCGGCTGCTCGAGGCGGAGGACGTGCGCTACCTCTACTACCGCGACCCCCTCGCCGAGGGGCTCTTCCGGGAGCGTGCCGAGCCCGCCGAACTGGCGTCGCTGCTGCCGCTGCTGCTGGGTGCGGTGGTGGTGCTGCTGAGCATCCTCTACTACACGGTCCGCAAGAGCCTCGCGCCGATCCAGGAGCTGCGGCAGCAGATCCGCGCCTTCGGCGAGGGGAACCTCGTCGTCCCGCAGGAGAACGGCCGGCGCGACGAAATCTCGGTCCTCTACCGGGAGTTCTACAAGAGCGCGATGAAGATCCGCTCCCTGACCGAGGCGCGCAGGCTCTTCCTGCGCAACATCATGCACGAGCTCAACACCCCCGTCGCCAAGGGGCGCCTCGTCGCCGCGATGGTCGAGGATGCCAACCAGCCGATCCTGGAGAACATCTTCGACCGCCTCGACCTGCTGATCCGGGAACTGGCGAATGTCGAGAAGATCAGCTCGGGCAACTACCGGCTCAAGACGGGTCACTACCGGGTCATCGAGATCGTCGACCACGCCAAGGACCTCCTCTTCCTCGACGACGGGATCGACTGCGCCGTGACGACGGAAACGATCACGTGCGATTTCGAGATGATGGCGCTGGCATTCAAGAATCTGATGGATAACAGCCTGAAATACGGCCATGAGCCCGCCATCGCGATGGAGGAGGGGCGCATCCACTTCAGCAGCGCGGGCGCACCCCTCGAACACGGGCTGGAACACTACACGGAGGCCTTTGTCAAAGGGCAGGAGGAGGGCTCCGGCGGCTTCGGCCTGGGGCTCTACATCGTCAACGAGATCCTGCGCCGGCAGGGCTTCGGGCTGCGGTACACCTACGGGGAGGGACGCAATGATTTCATCATCGAAAAGCGCGAAACGGCGGCAACCGATCAGAAGGAGGCGTAGATGAACCGACGGACGTGGCTGCTGCTGGCGCTCTCCGGGCTGCTGCAGGCCGAAGGGGAGAGCCCGCTGAGCCCGCAGAAGCAGGAGATACTGAAGCAGAAAGAGGCGGAGATCGACCGGGGCGCTGAGGCGCTGCGCTACGACTGGATCGCGCCGCTGAACCTCTCGCTCTCGCATACGGAACAGAAATCCCCGGGAGAATCGGGTTTCGGCGGCACCTCCCAGGCGTCGGCGTCGTGGAGCCAGGACCTTTTCCGCTCCGGCGGCATCACCTACGCGATCCGCTACGCCGACGCCAAGCACACCTACGACCGTCTCGGCTGGGCAGAGGAGCGCGACAGCTACCGGCTCGGGATCGTCACGGCGGTGCTGGAGATCCGCAGGCAGACGCTGCTCTGCCAGCGGAGCGCGACCCTGCTGAAGAACCTGGAGATCGCCCTCTTCATCAAGCAGCAGCAGTACGAGGCGGGGGCGACGGACATCACCGAACTCAACGATGCCATCATGGCGCGTAACAGCGAGCAGAAAAACCTTCTCAGCCTGGAACAGGCCCTGGCGGACGCGCGCTCGGAGCTGAAGCGCTACAGCGACCTGGAGGCGGAGGCGATCCCCGTGCCGGAGTTCTTCATCCCCGGACGCGACGCCTACCTGGCCGAGAACTACGCCGCCGCCCAGGCACGGCTGCAGAGCGAGGTCGCCTACGACACCTACCGCATCACCGAGGCCTCCTACCTCCCGGCCCTCACCTTCAACACGGCGGCGCGATACACGGAGTACCGCGACCTCCAGAGCGACGGGGGCGCCTCCTACAGCGCCGGGCTGACCCTCAGCCTCCCCCTGGCCTATAACGGTGCCGAGGCCGTAGAGGCGGACCGGGCGCTGATGCTGCGCCGGAAGGCGGAGGAGGCCGACACGGTGCGCGAAGAGGGGATCGGCTACGAACAGAGCCGCAACCTGATCACGCGCTACGAGAAGGAGAACGGGGTGTTCCGGCAGAACCTGGCACTCTACGATACGCTGATCGACGCGATCCGCAAGGGGGTCGAGGCGGGCTACAAGACCGGCTACGACCTGCAGACCCTGGAGAACACGAAAACGAACGATCTGCTCTCCATGAAGATCAACGACATCAATATCCAGATGGAGCTGGCAAAACTCCACTACAGCACACAGGGCGAAGGGAAATGAGCATGAACGACCAGGCGATCGATATGAGCCTTCTTCAGAAGGGGAAAACGCACCGTATGCGGCGCTGGGGGTGGGGGCTGCTCGCGGCGCTCGTCGTTGGAGCCGGTATCTACGCGGTGGTACTGTGGCAGGGTGAGGGGACGCAGAAGGTGAGCTACATCACCCAGAACGCGGAGCGCCGCGCCATGGTCGTCACCGTCTCGGCGACGGGGAACCTGGAGCCGACCAACACCGTCAGCGTCGGGATCGAGGTCTCCGGAACGATCAAGGAGGTTCTTGTCGACTACAACGACCCCGTCACCGTCGGCCAGGTGCTCGCCCGGCTCGATACGGTGAAACTCGACGCGAAAGTGAAGAGCTCCCGGGCCTCCTACACGGCGGCGAAAGCGGCGCTCACCGAGAGCGAGGTCTCCGTCGCCGATACGAAGAACGAATACGACCGGGTGCAGCAGATGTACGAGTCGACGGGGGGGAACTACCCCTCCGGCAAGGAGCGCGACGCAGCCCGCTTCGCCTACGAGCGGGCCGTGGCGGCCCGGGCGTCGGCATCGGCGAAGGTGCAGGAGGCCTTGGCGACCTTGCAGTCCAACGAGGACGACCTGCGCAAAGCGGTCATCGTCTCCCCGATGAACGGGATCGTGCTTGACCGGCAGGTGGAGCCGGGGCAGACGGTCGCCGCATCGCTGCAGACGCCGGAGCTCTTCACCCTTGCGGAGGATCTCACGCGCATGGAGGTCGTCGTCAGCATCGACGAGGCGGATGTTGGTCAGGTGGCCGAGGGGCAGGAGGTGACTTTCACCGTCGACGCCTATCCCGACCGCAGCTTTGACGGCCGCGTGACCCAGGTACGCCTCAACTCCGTCATCGTCAACGGGGTTGTTACCTACGAGGCCCTCGTCGAGGTGGACAACCGCGACGGCCTGCTGCGTCCGGGGATGACGGCGACGGCGGAGATCGTCACCCAACGGGTCGAGGACGCCCTGATGGTCCCCAACGCGGCGCTGCGCTACAAGCCGGTGGTCAAAAGCGCGCCGCGGACGATCTTCAGCGGTCCTCCCGGCGGCAGCGGCGAAGGGACAGGCCTGACAGAGGACGGGGAAGCGGTGTGGCGCCTCGAGGGGGTCAGCCCTGTCCGCGTCCCCGTCAAAACGGGGGAGACCGACGGCGTCATGCGGATTATCCTCGAAGGCGACCTGCAGCCGGGGAACGCGGTCATCGTCAGTGAAAAAGAGGGGTGAATATGGCCTGGGAGCATGAGAGCCTGATCACGTTCGAAGGGGTGACGAAGGTCTACGGCAGCGGCGACGCGGCCGCTTTCGCCCTGCGGGGGGTGGACATGGCGATCGGCAGGGGGGAGTTCGTCGCCATCATGGGCCCG
>QKCD01000088.1 GCA_003245815.1 Sulfuricurvum sp. | reverse complement strand
GCCGGATCTGCAGGTTGTCGCCGGCGGCTTTGAGCCGGTCGCAGGTATGGTGGTTCTGGATCAGCTGCCACTCGCGGTCCGTCGGGAAGAGCAGCTTGCGGTACACCTCCCACTCCGGGTCCAGACGGGAGCCGTACTCATAGGTGTAGTCCGGGAAAGCCGCCATCGTGACGGCAACCACGTCGGGCCACTCGAAGTCGAATTTGAGATAGTAGATGAAATGAACCTCGCCCCCTGTCACGATCCGGCCGATATACTTCCCCACGCGGTAGCGCAGGGCCTCCATCTCCAGCCGGTCCTCGATCTCCTTGATCATGTCCGCTTCGCTTTCGGCGACGAACCCCTCTTCCGTCGCCGAACGCAGCCGCAGCTTGATAAAACTTACAACCCCCAGCGTATCGTTGGGAAGGGCATCCGCCGCTTCGGCATTGAAGGCGATGGTCGCCGGGCGTCCGTCAACCGGTTTCATATAGTTTTCCCAGATCTCCTGCATGGTCACTCCATTTCCAAACTCATCAGATACATCTCTTCGCCGTCGACGACGTCGACTTCCAGACTTTCGCATTCAGGGCAGCGGTACCAGACCTTCTCCAGCTCGCTCCGGCTGCCGCATTGGCGGCAGGTCAGGGTGACGGGCTGTATATTCATCACGAAGTCCGCCCCGTCGCACACGGTCCGCTCTTTGAAAGTATTAAAGGCAATCTCCAGCAGATGCGGCTCCACGCCGCTCATGACCCCGATCTTGACGACCACCTTCGTCACCCGCTCCGCTTCGTTCTCGGCGGCATGCTTCTCCACCTGTTCCAATAAAGCCTGTACAACGGAATACTCATGCATAGCAATCTCCTAACAGATCCTCGGCAACAGTTCGCCTTTGGGCAGGTCGAGGAAACGGCGGCTGCCGAACGCGGAGTGCAGTACCACTTTGCCCGGGTACTGCTGCGTCACGCGGCCGATGACCGCCGCCTCGCCGCAGAAACCGAACCGCTGCAGCGTGCTCACGGCGAAAGCGGCGTGCATCGGGGCGACGGCGGCGACGAAGGTACCTTCGTTGGCCAGGTCCGTTGCCTCGAAACCGAACATTTCGCAGATCCCCTGCACCTCATCGCTCACCCTGATCGCGGACTCCTCGATCTCCAGGCAGACGCCGCTGTTCTCCGCCCACTCGTTCAGTACGGCGGCCAGGCCGCCCCGTGTCGCGTCGCGTAGCGCACTGATGGAGATCTTGTCATCGATCAGTGCCTCGACGGCGGGCCAGAGCGTTTCGCAGTCGCTGCCGAGATCGGCGCTGACCTCCAGCCCCTCGCGGGCCATCAAGACCGTCGCCCCGTGGCGCCCGATATCGCGCGAAGCGATGATGACGTCGCCTTCGCGGATCGTCTGCGAGGAGATCCCTTCGCGCATGATCTGGCCGATGCCCGCCGTGTTGATAAAGAGCTTGTCGACGCTCCCCCGCGGTACGACCTTCGTATCACCGCAGACGATCTTCGCCCCGGATTTCTCCAGCTCAGCGGCCATGCTCCCGACGATACGCTCAAGCTCCTCGAACGGGAAGCCTTCTTCGATCATAAACGCCGAACTGAGGTAGAGCGGTTTCGCGCCCATCATCGCCAGGTCGTTCACGGTGCCGGCGACCGCCAGTTTCCCGATGTCGCCCCCCTCGAAAAAGAGCGGGCTGACCGTGAAGCTGTCCGTCGTAAACGCGATCTTCCCCTCGGTCTGCAGCACCGCCGCATCCTCGGCCTTGATCAGGATGTCGTTTTTGAAATGGCGGTAGAACAGGTCGTGGATGAGCTTGTTCGTCTCCTCCCCGCCCCCGCCGTGGCTCAGCTGTACCTGTTTCATCCGAGCACCCCCGCATAGCGGTAGTAGGCGTTGCACGCCCCCTCTGAGCTGACCATACAGCTGCCCAGCGGCGTATTCGGCGTACAGGCCGTCCCGAAGACCTTGCACTCCATCGGCTTGGCGAGCCCCTTGAGGATCGTACCGCAGATACAGAGTTTATGGTCATCGATGGGTTCCGTCGGCAGCACCTCAGCGAACACTTTTTCCGCATCCAGATGCGCGAATTCAGGTTTCAGTTCCAGCGCACTATCGGGGATATCCCCGATCCCGCGCCAGCGGAAATGGCTGCGCGCACGCAGATACGTGTCGATGAGCTGCTGGGCTTTGACGTTGCCCTCCATCGTCACCGAACGGGAGTATTCGATCTCCAGTTCGGCCCGGCCTTCCGCCTGCTGCCGTACGGCCATCAAAATCCCCTGCATGACGTCGACCGGCTCGAAACCGCAGACGACGACGGGGGTGCCATACTTTTCCGGCAACGGGGCGTAGATCTTCGCCCCGGTGATGACGCTGACGTGCGACGGCCCGATAAAAGCGTTGATCTTCGCCCGCCCGTCGCTCATGATCGCATCGATCGCCGGCGGAACGAGGACGTGGTTGATATGAAAATAGAGGTTCGTGACCTTCTGGGCGATCGCCGCATGCAGCAGCGCCGCCGTCATCGGTGTCGTCGTCTCGAACCCGATCGCAAAGAAGATCACCCGCTTATCGGGATGCTCTTTCGCGATCTTAAGCGCGTCCATCGGCGTATAGAGCGGGCGGATATCCCGCCCCGCGGCCCGTTCAACGGCTAGGGAGCTCTGCGATCCCGGCACGCGGATCATATCCCCCAGGGTCACGAGGATCGTATCGTCCATCCGTGCAAGCGCAATGGCGTGGTCGATCCGCTCTTTGGGCATGATGCAGACCGGGCAGCCGGGGCCGTGGATAAAGTCGATGTTGTCCGGCAGCAGCTGGGGCAGACCGTACTTCATAATCGTATGCGTATGCCCCCCGCACACTTCCATGATCCGCAGCGGTTCGTGCAGCGCTTTCGCGGCCTCGCCGATCTGGGCGGACAGCATCCGGATCGTCGCGGGGTCTCTGAAGCCGTCGTAGAGGTCTTTGAGTTTCAGTTCGCTCATGGTGTACCCCTGTTCTCGCAGTTGTCATCCTCCAGGACGACACGCGAGCGCTCCTCTTCGTCCATCTTCGCCAGGATCTCGTGGTAGACCTTGAGCGATTCGAGGGCATCCTCCTCGTCGATCTTGTTCATGACGAATCCGATATGGATCAGGACATAGTCATCAACGTTGACGCTGCCCTCTTCCATCAGGTCCAGCCCCGCTTCGCGCTTGACACCCATCGTATCGACCACGGCGGTATTTTTCTCACGGTCGACGGAAACGACCTTTGAAGGGATAGAGAGACACATATCAGCTCCTCATCCTGCGTTTGAATTCGATCCACTCGATGACGCGCTGCACGGACGCTTCGTCTTTGGTGCTGACCTCCAGGATGTCGACCCCCGGTTTGATCTTGCGCGCTTCGGCTTTTTCATGTTCGATGTCGTAGTCGAAATAGGGGAGCA
>QKCD01000080.1 GCA_003245815.1 Sulfuricurvum sp. | reverse complement strand
CGCGAAGGTGATCTTCTCCGCCTCGGTACGGTAGTCGGTGACCGTCGGATTCTTCGCCAGGGCCAAGCGGATCAGTTTGGCATCGACCCCGCCGATCTCCGTCATCGTGAAGAAAAAACGTGTGTCCGACTCCTCTACGACGATACGCACGGTCAGCTCCAGCTTGAGGGCGATATCGCCGATGGCGCAGAGGGTCCGCACCGCATCGCTGAGGCTTTCGCTCCGGTGCTCGTGCCCCAGGAGATAGTACTCCCAGAACTCTGCCAGCTCGTCCTCGCTGCCGATCCGGAAGACGAGCTGGCGGCTGAAGACCTCGGGGGTGTAGAGATTGACCGACTCCCCGTAGTGCCTCGGGTGGGTGCGGGAAGCCACCAGAGCCAGGTAGTTGCCGATCCGGCTACGGAAGATGTCCGCGTTGACCGGCTTGGGGATATAGTCCTCCGCCCCGTTTTGCAGGATCTCCTTCTGACGGGCAGCGTCGTCGACGGCGGAGACGGCGACGATCATCACGTTGCCGTCCTGTGCCCGGATCCGCCGCGTCGCCTCGATGCCGTCCATCTCCGGCATCATGATGTCCATGAAAATCAGGTCGAAGGGTTCCGACGCGGCGAGTCCGACGGCTTCGCTGCCGTTGAAGGCCTCGGCGAGTTCCAGTTCGCAGCCGGGGGTCTCCCGGGCATACTCCTCAAGCATCACCCGCAGCAGCATCCGGTTGTTCGGGTTGTCGTCGACGATCATAATCTTGTTCATGCGCTATCCTATCCTTGCACGGAGTTCTTCGGTGAAACGCCGGTAGTCCCGCAGCCCCTTGCTGCGCTTCTCCCCCAGAACGACCGGGACCCCCTCCTCGAACTGGCGGGCCAGCCCGATGTCGATGCCGATCGGCGAAAAGAGCCGCCCGGCGCCAAAACGGGTGCGCACCGTCTGCAGGGCGTCTTGGTGGGCCTCGATGTGGGGGTTGTACATGACCGGGAGGATCCCCACGTCGGCGAGTTCGCGCCCCATCTTCGAGGCGCTCTGATAGACGGCGCGCAGCATCTGCCCGACGGCGACGGTGCCGAGGTGGTGCGGCACGAAGGGGATCACCACCGCGTCGGCAACCTCCAGAGAGTTCTTCAGCAGGGCGTCGAGGGTCGGCGGAGTATCGATGATGCAGTAGTCGAAGAACTCCGCGATCTGCTCCCGCTCGAAGCAGCGCCGGAGCACCCCGCCGAGATCGCCATGCTCGTAGACGTCGAAAAAGGCCATCGCCGGCGCGAGGGTGAGGCGGTCGTGCACCGTCGGCAGAAAGGTCTCGCAGAGGGTGCGGCCGTGAAAGATGGCGTGGATGCCGTTGGTTTCGGAGGCTTCGGAACCGACCCCCAGCGAAGCGTGCCCCTGGGTGTCGAAATCGATCAGCAGGACCGAACTGCTTCGGGCCAGCTCGGTGGCGAGGTTGACCGCCGTCGTCGTCTTGGCCGACCCCCCCTTGCGGTTACTGACTACAATGGTTTTCATCCGGGTCGAATCCTTCGATCACCTTCTTATAGGCAGTAGGCGCCTCGGCGAAGCGGTAGTCGCACGGGTAGAGTTTCCTGTAGGCGAGGACGACCTGGACGACCGCCAGGTGCATATCCTCGCATTCACTGAAGTCGAACTGCACCGGTTCGGGGGCGCGGACCTGGAGGTAGTCGCGCAGCTCCGGCACCGTATCCTCGTAGACCACCCCGTCGAAACGGACCGTTTCGTTGTCGTATGAGATTCCCATCACTTCACCTCCTTTTCCGGCAGTCGCACGGATTTGATGATGTTGACCAGCTTGGCGTCGAGTTCGGCCACCCCCTCGATCTGCAGCGCTACGGAGGCATCTGCGTGGTCACTGTAGCGCACCGCCCCTTCATCTACCCTTCGGATGTCGTCGATCGCATCGACCTTGATGGCCACGACCCCCGCCTCCGCCCGGTAGATCAGGAGCCGCTGCATCGTGTCGGCGGCCGTCTTGAGCAAAGCGGCAAAACGCTCCAGGGCAGCCAGGGTGGCGCGGTAACGCTCCTCCAATGCCCCCTGAAGCGCCGCGATCGCCCCCTCGCGGTCATGGTGCGAACGCTCCAGAAGCGTCATGCCCAGACGCTGCAGGGCGGCCGCATGCTGTTGCAGCTCACGGAAACGCTTGGCGAGCGTTTCCTCCCGAACGTTGAAGCCTTCGATGGCACGGAGCAGGCGGCGGCTCTCCTGCGTATCGAGGGGCGTCCCCTCGATGACCGCCTGCGACAGCGCCTCGACCCAGCCGTCAAGTTCCCCCTTCAGCGCGGCGAACCGCTTGAGCAGCTCCTCTTCGTAGGTCGGCAGGCCGCTGAGCCTGCGGAAGTTGAGCACCTTGATCACCCGCCCCTCGTGGGAGATCATCCCGTCGACGGCCCGATGCGCCTCGGGGATCGGCGTCACCCTGGGAACGTTGACGATGCGCTCGATCGTATCGATCGCGATGCCGTAGCGGTTGGATGCGACGGTAAAGACGATATACTCCTGCATGGCGCCGCTCATCCCGCCTGCTGCGCGTCTTGCTTGAGCACATGGGCGATTCCCAGGACTCCCAGGGGGTCGATCGCCATGATGATCTGGCCGTTGCCCAGCAGCGCCGTGCCGCTGAAGATCGGGTGGGATTCCATCACCCCTTCGAAGGGTTTCTGGACCACGTCAAGCTGGCCGAGGAGTTCGTTGACGACGACGGCGAGCAGGTTCCCCTTGATGTTCAGTACGACGACGGGAAGCTGTTTGCCCTCCAGGGCCGTCTCGTCGAGCATCGAGGTGATGAAGAGCAGCGGGATCACCTCGCCGCGGATGTAGACGAAGGGCTCGTTGTGGAGGTACTCGATCTCCTCGCGGTCGATCTTCACCGTCTCGGAGACGCTGTCCATCGGGAAGCCGTAGTGAACCCCGTTCATCGCGACATGCAGCAGCGAGGTCACCGCCAGCGACACCGGGATGGAGAGGATAATCGTCGTCCCCCGGTTGGGCACCGTCTTGATGCGGATGGTACCGCCGAAATTCTCGATCGACTTCTTGACGACGTCCATCCCGACGCCCCGGCCGCTGTATTCGCTGATGGTCTCCGCCGTGGAGAGCCCCGGCAGCATCACCAGCTCCGCCTTCTCGTCGTCGCTGAGCGCGTCGATCTTCTCGATGCTCAGCAATCCCTTCTCCAGCACCTTGTTGACGACCCGCTCCACGTTGATCCCCGCGCCGTCATCCTGGATCTCGATCACGATCTTGTCCGACTGGGCGTAGGCCTTGAGGCTGATGAGCCCCTCGGCCGGTTTCCCCTTCTGCTCGCGCAGCTCCGGCGCCTCGATGCCGTGGTCGAGGGAGTTGCGCATGATATGGATCATCGGGTCGGCGAGCATCTCGATCATGTTCTTGTCCAGCTTCGTCTCACCCCCCTCCATCGTCAGCCGTACCCGCTTGCCGAGGTTCTTGGAGATGTCGCGGACCAGTTTCGGGTAACGGTCGAAGACGTAGGAGATCGGCAGCATCCGCATCGACATGATCAGGTCCTGGAGCTGCTCCGCGAGGCGGTTGATGAAGGTGTACTTCTCCATGATCGCCCGGCGGATCATCTCCGGGTGCATCGTGCCGACGCTCTCGGCCAGGTAGGGGAGCGAGTTCTTGGCGACGAGGAGTTCGCCGACGATGTTCATCAGGTTGTCCACCGACTCCTGTTCGATCTTCACCGTCTTGCCGATGACGCTCTTCTTCGCCGTCTCCTTCGGCGGCTCCGCCGCTTCGGGCGTTTCTGCGGCTGCCGTTTCCGCCGGTGCGGCTTCGATCAGGGGCTCCCTGACGGGAGGCTGCGTTGCCGCGACGCGTACGGGCGCCTCCTCAGCCGCGGCGGCGTCATGCCCCAGTTCCGAGGCGAGCCACGCCTTCAGCTCCGGCGCGGAAGCAAACGCGCCCGGCATGTCGGGATAACAGCCGCCCAGGCGCGACACGATGGCAGCGACCCGGGCGAAAACCGCGTCGCCGTCGCAGCACTGCAGGGCCTCCCACTGCTGTTCGAGGATCTCCCGGGCCTGGGGCAGCAGCTCCGCGTCGACCTCGGCGGGCGCCGGTGCTGCCGCCGTCTCCCGGGCTTCGGGGAACGGGGCGTGGGGATCGTAGCGGTAGGGACGCCCTCCGGTGACGCAGCGGAAAAAAGCGCCGAGCTGCGCCAGGTCGTCGTCCGCGATCACCCCCAGCAGCTCCAGCAGCCGTTCGAGCTGGGCATGCTGCAGCGTCTCGGCACCGACGAGCTGCAGCGCCGTGGCGACCTCCCGGGCCAGCCCTTCACGGTCTTTCGCCGCGATCAGCACAGCGGCCGCCGTTTCGAGCTCCTTGAGGGGCTCCATTGCGTGGCCCGCTTCGCCCCGGCTAACCTGCAGCAGGGCCGCGACGTCGAGGGGGGCGAACTGCAGCTCGTCGATAAAGTTGAAGAGCGCCTCCTCGATCGTCTCGTAGGGGGCCCGGACATAGGCAATCAGCCGCAGGTGCAGGTTCAGCCCGTCGGGGTCGTCAAGCCCCGAGAGCACCGCCTTGGCGCTCGCCTCGCTCATGCATGCGTAACTCCCCAGGAAGGCATCCCCAAGCAGGGAGAGCGTGTAGAGCGGGTCGTTGCCGTAGACCATCGACGCTTCGTCGATGTCGAAGAGAATACCGTAGAGCTGCATCGCCTGGCAGTCGGCCTCGTCGAAATCCCCCAGCGCGAAGGGGAGCGGCTCCGCCAAAGATTCCAGGAAGGGCAGCGGCACGTTGACGACCTCATCGGCCCCGGCGAAGGCGAAGGGAGCGTGCCATGCCTCAGGCTCCTCCGACTTGCCCATGTGGGCGCTGAGTTCGGCGACGATCGCCGCCATCGTCACCGAATCGGCATCGACGATCTCCCCGCTCTCTTCGGCCGCCTCGATCAGGTTCATCACCTCATCGAAGGCGTTGTAGAGCGATTCGATCATCCCCTCCTCGAAGGCGATCTTGCCCGAACGCAACATGTCCAGCAGGTCCTCGGCGTGGTGGGTGATCTCCTTGACCCCCTCGAAACCGACGATCCCCGATCCCCCCTTGAGGGTATGGGCCGCCCGGAATACCGCGTTGAGAAGCTCCGGGTCGTTGCCGCCGATTTTTTCGATATTCTGGTCGATGAAGCCCAGGTTCTCCCGGGCCTCCTGTAAAAACTGTTCGAGTAGGGGGTTCATAAGACTCCTTTTCTAGACATTGAGCAGCAGCCGGACATAGGCCTTGAGCCGTTCGGGCCGGATCGGTTTCGTCTCGAAGAGGTTCGCACCGACCTTGTAGGCTTCCGTCCTGTCAACCTCCTCGTGCTGCGTCGTGATCATGATCACCGGGGTCACCTGCGAACGGGGCTGCTTACGCACTTCCGCGACGAAGGAGTAGCCGTCCATCACCGGCATGTTCACGTCGACGAGGTAGAGCCCGATCTCCCGGTCGAGACTGCGTTCGAGCGCCTCCATCCCGTTCTCCGCCTCAACGACATCGATCCCGAGTTCGTTGAGTATGGACTTGTGGTAACTGCGCACCGTCTTCGAATCGTCTATTACCATCACCGTTGCCATCGCTTCTCCTAAAAAAACTCGATTCCCGCATCCTCGTCGTGATGCATCTTTCCGCCGAAGGCCAGGCGCTTCTCCTGCGCCCGTGCCAGTGCCGCGGCCAGCTCTGCCTCGCAGGAACCAAGCCGCGTATCGTCGCAACAGGCGATCTCCCCGCCGCACTCCCGCAGCGACGCCTGGATGCTTTCGATCGTTTCAACCGTCGCACCGAGCTGCTGGGAGACGATGTCCTGGTACTGCATCGCTTCTAGGGTCGCATCATCGGGAACAAGCTGCGCCGCGTCGATGAACGCGGTCAGCCGCAGCTGGGCATCCCGGCTCAGAGCCATGGTCTCGGACTCTACCTGCTTGATATGCTCGAGCAGGTCGTCCAGAATCTGCATCAGCGCCATTGTCGCCGCCTCAGACCGGAAGGCGCAGCACCCTGCCGATCGCCTGTTTGAGCTGGGCCGGGTTGAAGGGTTTGACGATCCAGCCCGTCAGGCCGAGCGCCTTGCCCTGCTGCTTGAGTTCCGGCTTCGTCTCGGTGGTGAGCATCAGCACCGGGGTCCGCTTCAGCGCGTCGAGCTTGCGCAGCTCCTGAAGGAACTCGAAACCGTTCATCACGGGCATGTTCAGGTCCGTGATGATCAGGTCCGGCGTGACGCCGGACTTCAGAAGCGCGAGGGCGTCGGGGGCGTTGTTGAACTGTTTCACGTCGATGGGCATCGTGTCGGTGACCATCCGCGTCGAGGCGAGGGCCGTTTCACTGTCGTCTACAAAAATTACTAATGGCATGGGTATTCTCCTATTTTTGATAAATTAATGTGGTTGCGATTTTTTTCGCTTTGAACACCGAAACGATCCGGCTCATATATTCGGCGTGCCCCAGACAGACGTACCCTTCGGGGTTGAGCATGTCGTAGAAGGTCATCGCCACCTCCTTGCGGCTGGCGTCATCGAAGTAGATGAGCATGTTCCGCGAAAAGATCACGTCGAAGTGCCCCAGCCGGCGCATCTGGTTACGGTCGAAGACGTTAACGACCTGAAAATCGACGGTGCCGATCAGGTCATCGACGAGGGCGTACCCCGGGCTCTTTTTCCGGAACCAGCGACTCAGCACTACCGGGGGAATCGCATGAACAGAGCGCTCGGAGTAGTGCCCCTCGCGCCCCTTTGCGATCACCGTCGAGTCGATGTCGATGCCGACGTCCTCGAGGATGTGCAGCACCATCGAGTAGGGTTCCTCCCCCGTCGAGCAGGGGGCGGAGAGGATCCGTAGCGGCTCGTTCGCGGGGCGTTTGCGGTGCAGTTCCGGCAGGATCTGCCCGACAAGGACCTCGAACTGCTCCTTCTCCCGGAAGAAGTAGGTCTCATTCACCGTCACCGCGTTCATCAGCTCCTGGAACTCCGCCCCCTCCCGGTCCTCGAAGCGGAGCCTGTAGAAGTACTTTCGAAAGCTCTCCGCGCCGATCGCAGCCGCACGAGCGTCGATATACTTGGCCAGCTTCTCGTAGTGTTTCTCCGGTTCCAGGAAGATGCCGCTCTTGCGGTAGATGTATTCGCCCATCTTCCCGAAGTTCTCCTTTGAGAGCAGGTAGGCCATCGTTTACCCCCGGATCGAACGGATCGCATTGTCTACGGCGAAGGCGACGTAGGGGTCGGCGAAACGCGTTTTCAGGGATTCGAGCAGGGGGATGTCCCCCTCCTCACCGATCTCCGCCATGTAGTCCACCGCCGTCATCGCGACGTTGATCTCCGTCTCCTTTTCGAGGAGCTCCGCGAGCATCTCCCGTGACTCGGCGAAATTGACGTCACCAAGCACGTTGATGGCGAAGATACGCAGGTCGCTGTCGTCGCCGATGAGGAACTTGACGATGTAGTACTTGATCGCGTCACCGTAATCCTGCAGGATGGAGATACCGAGGTTGCGGATGTAGGCGTTATTCACCTTCAGCAGCTCCATCACCGCCTCGATCGGGGCCCGCTTGCGGTCGAGCTTGGCCAGGATCGACGCGATATTGACCGCCATCTCCTTGCTGACGAAGGGGTCCTCCGCCAGGCGCCGCACCAGCAGGAGCGGTCCCCCATCGAAGGTCGCAATCTGTTCCGCTGCATGACTCTGGCGTTCGAAATCCCCCGCGTTGGCTTCAAAGGAGGCGACCGCCGCCTCCAGCGTCGCAAACGCCGGAAGCGCCTCGACCTGCTGTGCCGGATGCTTTTTCAACAGTGCCATGGGCTCCTCCTATTGGTACGTCGCGACCGCTTTGACGATCTTCGGGAAGGGAAGCTGTTCCAGTACCCCGCCCCGTTCGTAGGCCGCTTTGGGCATGCCGTAGACGGTCGCCGTCACTTCGCTCTCCCCGACGGTATAGCCGCCGGCGTGCTTGATGGCGACCATCCCCTCGGCACCGTCGTCGCCGATCCCCGTCAGCAGAACCGCCATCAGCCGGTTCCCGCCGAAGATCTTCAGGGCCCCCAGGAACATCTCGTCAACGCTGGGCTGGAAAAAGTGCCCCCCCTTCTCCGTCTCCTCGCGCACCACCACCTTGCCGGAGACCTTTTTGGCGAAGTGCATGTGCACGCCGCCGCGCGCGACATAGACGCAGCCCGGAAGCAGCTCCATGTTGTGCGCGCTCTCGAAAACCGGCAGGGCGCTGATGCGGTCGAGACGGGCGGCAAAGGCCGCCGTGAACTTCTCGGGCATATGCTGGACAATGCAGACCGGGTGCGGGAAAGAGGCGGGCAGCGCCGCGCAGATCTGCTCGATCAGTCCCGGCCCCCCGGTGGAGGCCCCGATCAGCACCACCTTTTCAATCTCCGTACTGCTGCGAGCAGTCTGCACCTCGCTGCGGGGGCGTTCGCGCTGCGGCGGCCGCCGCATCCCCGCCTTCAGGCGCCGCGGCGGGATCCGGCTGAGCGAGCGCACCTTCTGCAGGATGTCGTCGTGGTTCTCCGCCTTGCCGACGTTCATCGTCCCCGGCTTGCAGATATAGTCCACCGCCCCCTCTTCCAGAGCCTCGATCGTAATCGCCGCGCTTTCGCTGGTCAGGGAGCTCACCATCAGGATCGGCGTCGGGCGCGCCGCCATGATCTGGCGCACCGCGGAGATGCCGTCAAGCAGCGGCATGTTAATGTCCATCGTGATGACGTGATACTGCTGCGCCGTCGCCTTCTCCACCGCCTCCTTGCCATTGCGGGCCGTTTCGATCTCGTAGCCGAGCGGTTCGATGATCTCCCGCAGCTGCTTGCGTACCAGCGCCGAGTCGTCCGCGATGAGCACCCGTTTCATGCGGCGTTCCTTTTGGGTATCAGCCGTTCCAGGTCAAAAAGCAGCACGAGACGGTTGCCCCGGTCAAAGTGCAGAACCTTTGAGAAGAGCGCCCCCTGCTCCCGCGCATCGCAAAGCTCCTCGCTGCTGACCTCTACGACGTCGCTGACGCCGTTGACGAGGAATCCGATCCGCTCGCGGCCCGAGCGGCAGACAATGATCTTCTCCTCGCCGCTCTGCGCGTCCGCGATCCCCAGACGCCGGTAAAGCGACCCGATCGTCACCACCTGCCCCCGGATATTGATCACCCCTTCGACCTCCGCCGGGGCGTCGGGTACCGGGGTGATCTCCGTCTTGTCGATAATCTCGGCGACCCCTTCGATGTCGAGGGCGTACTCCTCGGCCCCGATCCTGAAGACGACCACCTCCATCACCCGTTCTCCCCCGCGTGCGCCCTCCTGGCGCCGGGAAGCGACCAGCAGTTTCTCGTTCTCAAGGAAAATGCGCTGCAGTACATCCCTCCCCATCAGCGATACAAGCCGTTCGCCGTCGTGGATGACTCCGGAGACCAGGCTGTTGCGGAAGTTCTCCTGGATCAGGTCGACCTGTTCGGGAAGGTAGTCGCGGATATCGACGATCTCGTCGATCACCAGCCCGATCTGTTTGCCTTCCCACTGCATCACCAGGACGCGGTTTTTGTCGTTTGTCCCCGCCTCGAAACCGTAGTAGCGCCGCAGATCGGAGACGACCAGCAGCTCGTCCCGCAGCGAAATCATGCCGCGGATCTCGGGACGGCTTCCGGCGATCTCCGTCATCTGTGCAGGCAGCGCGATGATCTCGCGCACGTGGTCGATCCCCACCGCGTAGCGTTCCCGCCCCATCTTGAAGAGCAGAAAACGCTCGCGGAACGCCTCGGGACGTCCCGCCTGCTCCTCCCGGGAGTGCCCCTCTTTCACCTCCTTCGCCCGGTAGCCCGGCAGAGCCGTTCCCTCGAAAAGCGCTTCGAGCCCGAGGAGCTGGACGATCTCGCGGTCGTGTTTGTAGATGGCGACGACGGCGTCCTGCGGATCGTCGATCATCTCGAGCATCGCCGGCTCCACGCCGACGGTGTCGACCACCCTCGAGACGAGGATGCCGACGTGGCTGTAGACTCCTGTCAGTGTCAGCAGGCGGCTTTCGCCCACCCCGGCATCGACCGCATCGAGGCCCAGAAGCAGGTTCGTATCCATTACCGTCAGGATGTTTCCCCCGACGGCGCAGAGCCCCCGCACCTCCCGCGGCGTCAGTGCCAGCGGGGTGATGGCGGGAACCCGCAGAATCTGCTCGACGGCATCGGTGGAGATGCCGTAGCAGATCTCGCCGTGCCGAATGATCAGGATCTCTTCGAAATGCATCGTTACCCCTGCTGCAGCTCGTCCGCCATGACCGCGAGCTCTTCGACCCCGTCACCGATATGGGTGATCGTTTCGATGATCAGTTCACTCGCCTTGCGGGACTCCATCGCGTTGCGCGCCGAGAGTTCGACGGCCTTCTGGATCTCGCTGACCCCGATCAGCCCCTGGTTGAGCCCTTCGAGGTTCTGGTCATTCACCGCCTTGAGCCCCGTGAAGCGGTCGAGGAGGTCGATCAGCATCCCGGTGATCTTGTCGATCTCGTGGATGAGCACGGTGATCTGCTCCTTCTCCTCGCCCTGGGTGCTGAGCAGCTTGAGCCAGTCGGTACGGACGGTATCGATCTCGCTGTTCATCGACTCGATGGTGTCGTTGATCTTGTCCGTATTCGACTCGGAGTCCTTCGCCAGGTTGCGGATATCCGCGCTGACAACGGCAAAGCCCTTGCCGAACTCCCCGGCCCGGGCCGCCTCAATGGAGCCGCTGATGGCGAGCATGTTGAGCTGGATGATGCTGTTGGAGATCCGTCCGACCGTCTTGTCAACGTTGCGCGTCTCCCGGAGGATGACGTCGAGCTCGTTACGGGCGGTCGTCCCCTCGCTGATCGACGCCCCGAAATCGCTGCCGATCGCGCTCATCGCAATCTTCACCTCGCCGAAGGAGACCTTCAGCAGATCGAAGTTCCGGCGGGCGATCTCGATCAGCTTGTTGATATCCTTGGAAGCCTCCAGACCCTTTTCGAGGAGCTCCCTGTTGGCCAGGGCACTCTGGTTGGTCATCTGCGACGCCGACTCGATCTGGTTAAGCGCCGAGGTCACCTCTTCGAGGGCCACCTGGATATCCTCCATCGAACCGCTGATGGCGTCGGCGGAGGCGGCGATCTCCTCGGCGGACTTCATCGTGTCGGTGGAGAACTTCAGCTCCTCGGAGAGGGCGTTGAGTTCCTTGATGTCCTCTTCGGTCTGCACCAGGGCATTGGACTGCACCTCGATGCTGCCCAGCGTCGTCTCCACCGAGCGGGCGATATCCGCGGATGCCCGGGCGATCTCCTGGCTCCCTTCGTTGACCTGGGCGGCGTAGCTGCCGAGGTTCTGGGTAAAGGTGTTGATGTTGCGGGCCGCTTCCACCGTGTAGACGGCGATCTTGGTGAGCTCCTCCATCTTCTTGCTCAGCTGCATGCCGCGCTTTCCGGTCCCGTCAATGATCCCGGTCGTGTTGATGATACTGCCGATAATGTTGTCGATGCTTCCCTGGATCTTGTTGACCAGTTCGGAGATGAACTCCGCGTTCTTCTCGCTCTCGCCCGCGAGGGCCCGGGTCTCGTCGGCGACCACCGCGAAGCCCTTGCCATGCTCTTTCGCCCGGCTCGCCTCGATCGCCGCGTTGAGGGCGAGGAGGTTGGTCTGGTCGGCGATCTTCGCAATGAAGCCGACGGCCTCGCCGATGTTCTCCGAGGAGGACTTGAGCTCCTCGCTTTTGCGGGAGGAGGCCTGGGCGACCGCGACCGACGAGGTCATACGCCCCACCGAGGCGTTGATCGTCTCGACGGCCCCCATGATGTTGTCGCCGGCGACGAGGGTCGAGGAGATGACCGTGTCGATCGTCTGCCCCATCCGCCCGATATTGGAGTTGATCCCCCGGACGTTCTTGAGCGCCTGTTCGCTCGCCCCGCTGTTCTCCTCCGCCGCCGTGGCGATCTGTTCCATCGAGGACTTGAGCTCTTCGATGGCACTGACGCTCTCCTGCGCGTTGTCGAGGATCGTCGTGGCGACGCCGGCGATCACTTCGGAGATCTGCTGCTGCTTTGCCAGGGTACGCTGGCGGCGCTTGTCCGCGGTGCCGGTAGCCGGCTGAACTCTGGCGGGTGTTGTCGTTTTCTTTACCAATGCCATGATACTTCCTTAGTCCAAAGTCGCGTAGAGCGCTTCCGCTTTTTTGATCTCGTCGCGCGAGGGTTTGACGCGGATGGAGACGTACTTGATATTGCCGTTCTTGTCCATCGAGCGCAGCACCGTCGCGTAGACCCAGTAGAAGCCGCCCCCTTTACGGGCGTTCTTGACGTACCCCGTCCAGAAACCCTTGCTCTGTACGTCGGTCCAGAGGGATTTGAACGCGGCCCGGGGCATGTCGGGGTGGCGCACGACGTTGTGCGGCTGCCCCACCAGTTCCTCCCTCGAAAAGTTGGCGATCCTCAGGAAGGAGTCGCTGGCGTAGGTGACGATCCCCCGCTCGTCGGTCTCCGAAAGCAGGTAGAGATCGTCATACAGCACCTCTCCGTCATCGAGGAAGGTCAATCCCTCCGTTTCCGCTACAGCATCTTTTACTGGCATCGTTTACCTCCCTTTTTGTATCCCGTCGAAACGGTACGATTGCCGCTGACGACGCGGCACAACGCGTAATGCGTTACTATAGCACGGTTGCGTTAACAGATAACGGTTGTCATTTTCGGTACGCCTCAACGCACCCGTTTCCGGGATATCGCGCTATGGGAGCGAAAGCGTCTCCAGCATGCGGAGCACGTCACCGGGAAGGATGGGACTGGTGAGGAGATGGACGCCGGGCGCGTCGTCGAAGTCCTGCGAAGGGGCTTCAAGCAGCACGATCAGCCTCCCCTTCCGCTGTCGCAGCGCGTTGAGCAGGGGCGACGCCGCGCTGCAGAGCACGTTCCCCGTCTCTTCGGCGGGGAGCTCCCGGACGTAGCGGACCCGCCGCATCCCGAACGCTTTCAGGTAACGCACCGCCAGATCGACCAACGGCTCTTTGCCCTCTTCGCCCACCACCGTCACTTCGGCATCCGGCCCGGCGACGCCGTTTCCGGTGCTCTGCATACGGGCCGGAGCCGGGATTTTCAGGGTGAAGACCGACCCTTTTCCCGGAATACTCTTGAACCCCAGCGTTCCCCCCATCAGCGATGCCAGCTGCGAAGAGATGGCCAGTCCCAGGCCGGTTCCGCCGTAATGGCGCGTGATCGACCCGTCGGCCTGTTCGAAGGCGTTGAAGACGGCATCCTGTTTCTCCGGTGCAATGCCGATACCACGGTCCTGCACGGAGATCGCGAATACCCCCCCTTCGTAGACCGCCTTGAACTTGACGCTTCCCCCTTCGGCGGAGAACTTGATGGCGTTGCTCAGCAGGTTCGCGACGATCTGCCGGACGCGCACGCTGTCGATCTCGAGGCTCTCGGGCAGGTGCGGATCGATATAGGTGTAGTACCCCAGCCGCTTCTCGTAGGCAGAGGAGGCGAAGAGCTGCACGGTGGCGCTCAGCTCTTCGACGGGGTTGCAGGGGTGCGGGTGGATGCCGAACTTCCCGCTGCGGATCTTCGAGAAATCGAGGATGTCACTAATGATGCGGATCAGCGTCCGGCCGCTGCTGGCAATGATATTGAGGTAGTGGCGCGACGTCTCGTCTGCCGCCCGTTTCTGCAGGATGGCGACAAAGCCCATGATCGCGTTGAGCGGGGTGCGGATCTCGTGGGAGATGTTGGAGAGAAACGCATCTTTCGCCTTCTCGGCGGCCTTGGCCGCCTCGAGGGCATCGACCAGTTCGGTGATTTCATGGCGCATCGCGATGTATTCGACGATCTCGTTGTCGGTATCGAGGATGGGTACGACCGTCGTGTCGACGTAGTAGGCGTCGCCGTTTTTCTTGCGGTTTTTGATGATGCCGCGGAAGATCTTTTTCGCCCGGATCGTATCCCAGAGCTCCCTGAAGAAGGCGGCCTCCATATCGGGGTGGCGGATCATGCTGTGGGGGTGTCCGAGCAGCTCCGCTTCGCTGTAGCCCGAAACCTCCCGGAATGCCTTGTTGGCATAGGTGATCCGGCCCGCCCGGTCCGTCTTGGAGACGATAGCACTCTGATCGATCACCTTCTGGTACTCCCGGAAGCGCTGCAGGTCCTCCCGGACCGCATCTTCGTGCTGAAAGAGAGCCCGGTTGTAGTACTGCAACAGCGCCGCGAACTGCCCGTCGAGACGCCGGAGCGCCTCCTCCGGCAGTGCCGCGTCCCCTCCGCCGTTTTGAAGCAGCGACGCCATCACACTCCGTCTGAAAGCCCCGTATAGCAGGTGCATATCCTCCAGCCCCATGTCCCGGTTCCGGAAGTAGTCGCTCATCCGCGACACGCTCTCCCCCTCTGCCGACGGGTCCGACGCGGCAAAACCGTCGAAGGCGGGTGCGGCGTAGTGGCGGGCGAAATAGTCGGCCTCCATCCCGTATTTGGCAAAGATCGCAGCCATGTCCGCATCTGCCGTCCAGGCCTCTAGACAGCGCTCGCGCACCTGTTGCAACGCCGTGTCGAAAGAGGCGATGCGCTCGTGGCGGCCCGGCACGGGAGCCTCCTTAGCGGGGGACGCCGCAGCGCATCTTCCCGGCACGTATCAAATCAGAAAAACTCGATCGCATCATCATCTTCCCCTTCATTGGGCAGCAGCATGATCTCCAGCTGCGCGATACTGCTGAGCAGGGTCTTGTCCAGGTAGTGGATATCATCGGCGCTCTTCTCGATGAAAACCGCGTTGCGCCAGTGGCTGAGATCGTCGATGATCGCCTTGACATAGATGACGATCCCGCTCCGGTTGGAGGCTTCGAGACTCTCGATTTCCGTCTTTTCGAGCAGTTCGCGCAGCATGTTCAGCGCGAAGGCGAGCTGCTGGAACTCCAGCATCATATTGAGGATACGGGCGTACTGGAGGAAGAGAGTGACGACGTGCTCCTTCGTCCGTCCCCCAAGGTCCTCGAAAAGTTCAAGGTGGCCGATCGCCTCGTGTTCAAGTTCGATCAGCTCATCAATCATCTCCATGTCCATTTCCACCTCCCGTGCATACTCGGCCGCCGAGGTGACGGCGGTGGTCTCTGGGGAGGCACTGCGGGGTGTCGCGATACTCGGCGTCTGAGCGGCGGAAGAAGCAGGTTGCGGGGTCGGCTTCTCCCAGACGATGGAACAGGTCAGCGGGATATCGGTCGGATTGAGGTACTCCTTGATCACCCCCTCGAAGTTGTGGTCGAGCAGCGCTGCGATCTCCTCGAGAACCTCCCGGGTGAGTATCCCCTGCTCCAGGGCGAAATCGAGGAAGGTGTTTTTCAGCTGGACGCAGACGACAAAGAGATCCGCCAGCGGGATCTCCTTCTCCCGGAAAATCGCCAGCATTACGCTGATGACCGGGCAGTTTCCCAGCCGCTGTTCGCCCGTTACAACGCCGAGGGCATAGGCAATCACGCGGCTGCCGAAATGTCTGCCGAAAAACTCCGGGCCGATCCCGTTGCGCCGCAACGCGCTGCGAACGTCACTGCGTTCCATCCAGCGTTCAAGAATCTGCTGCTGTGCGGCTTCGAGGAGTTCGATATGTTCGAAGAGATGCACAAATCCCTGCTTCATCCGCTCTATCCTTCACATTCTGCTGCCGCGCTTTCGTCGGCATCTTCTGCTTACTATATCCTAAAAAGCGCAACCAGCGGTCACGTTGTGATATTTTTATCACAATCGGAGGTCAAGAGCATCACCTTTTAGGCAACGGTTCACAGGGAATGCGGCGTTACTCCCACTCTTTGAACTTGTCGGTGGAGTGTTTGTCTTTTTTGTAGCGGCGGCGGTTCATCGACTTTTCGATCTGGTTGGCGGCGTAGAGCACCTCGCTCTTGACCGTCTCGATCGCCTCATCGCCGCCGCGGTAGTCGATGATCTTTTGCACCAGGGCTTCGAGGTCGCTGTACTCCCCCTTGTAGAGGGGCACGGTTTCGGTCCGGTCAAGGTATTTGCGGTTGTTGTCGACCTTCTTGTCAAAGGCCTCCCTGCTCACTGTTTCGGATTTGAAGAGGTAGTTGACGATACTGCTGCTGAAGCGCTCGAGCACCCTGATGTAACGGAGGCGCTGGGCGTTTTCGATCTTCTTCCCCGATGCTTTTGCCATATTCAACCTATGATTTTTTTATGTGTTACATAAAAGTATTTTATTACCTTTGAGACCGTACAATTATAGCCTCAACTCAACCTGCACGAGGTTAAACATGAAACATCTGCTCGCTTTCCTGCTGCTCGGCCTGGCACTGCTCCACGCGGAAGTGACACGCCAACACATCGACCTCGGGCTCGTCGAATCGGGGACTCCGATCGTCGACATCCGGACCCCCGGAGAGTGGAAAAGTACCGGCCTCGTCAAGGGCTCCATCCCTATCATGTTTTTCGATGAACGGGGACGCTACGACGTCAACGCCTTCCTGACGGCGCTCAACGCCCAGGTCGACACGACGAAGCCCTTCGCCCTCATCTGCAACAGCGGCAACCGCACCAGTCTCGTCGCCAACTTCCTCTCCGAGAAGCTGCACTACAATGTCATCGACATCCGCGGCGGCATCCTCGACGCCATCGCGAAAAAGATGCCCCTTCGGCCCTACACGGCGGCGCCGTGAAACTCGCCCGTTTCTTCGCCGTCCTCATCCTGCGCATTGTGATCGTTTTCGGGGCGATCGGCCTCTTCATCTACGGCCTCTGGGCCTTTCTCTACTGGCTTCTGATGTGACTCCGGCCAAACCGACGACTTGCGTCAGCTTCGGGCGAGCTCCCGTACCCGTTCATGGCAGCACCAGCCGAAAATCCCTACGGCAAGCAGGCTGCCGAGGCCGTCGCTGAGCATATCCTTCTGGGCGTCCCAGACGTCCCCCTGCGACCCCAGCACGGCGATGCCGGCACTGGCGTCCGCGCTGATGGCGTAAAGCCACTCGAAGATCTCGTAAAGCCCCGCCACGCTGAGGATGGCGAAGACGGGGAAGGTATAGAGCAGCAGCGGTGAACGGACCATCCGCTTCTCCAGCAGCAGTTCCGCCAGGGCAAAAGCGTAGAAGCCGACGCTGAAGTGGGCGATGCGGTCGTAGTGGTTGCGCTCGAACCCGAAGAGATCGGTAACCCACTCGAAGGGGACCCGCTCGAAGGTAAAATGCCCCCCGATCGTGTGCAGCACGATCAGCACCGCCATCATCAGGTAGCTCGCCGCCGAGAAGCGGTAGCGCGGATAGGTCGCCACCAGCACGGCGACGATGAGCATGATGGGGATGTTCTCCGCCCACCAGACGGCGCGGTCATAGGGGGCGATCCCCAGCAGGAGGAAGAGCAGGAGGTATCCCGCCAGCAACAGGTAGGGCAGCCGTTCTCGCATCGCCGGACTCCTCGGGGTTATTTTTTCAGGAACTCCAGGAGGTCGCGGTACTCCTCTTCGATCGTCTTCATCGTGTCGAGCATCCGCACCTCGTCGGTCCCCGGGTTCTCCGCCAGGTACTCCTGCCGCCAGCTGATGTCGTTGCCGAGCTCCTCGAGTCCCGTCGTCACGTACTCGATCATATCGTCGATCTCCTTGCCGGTGATGACCCCCTGGGTCTCGGCCTTGTAGAAGAGCAGCGCGTAGTCGCCCATTTCGCTGGAGAAGCGGAAGTCCTCCGCAATGTTATTGATGATCTGCTTGATCCGGTCGCTCTTGATAATGCGTTTGGCCATGAACCGCCCTCTTTTTTCCGTTATTGTACCCTATCCCCCCGCATGGTATATATCTTGCTTTGATCGACTAAGCTATGTAAAAGGGGGCATCATGAGCCTCATCCACTCCCTGCGTCTGAACACCAAACTGCTTCTGCTCCTCGTCGTCATCGGCGTCGGACTGCTGCTCGTCGGCATCGTCGGCTACAGCAACATCAGCGCAATGAAACGGAACCTCGACAATCTCTACTTTGGCTCCTTTACCCCGGTCAACGAACTGAGCGAGCTCCTGCACACCTACAACCGCGGCGTCGAATCAACCGTCTTCAAGCTGGCTGATGGCACCCTGGCCCCCTTCGAGGCCTCCGCACAACTCTCCGAGAGCCTCGACCGCGCCCGCCGGCTCTGGAACAGCTACCGCTCCCACTACCAGAGCGACGCCGAGAAGGAGTACGTCGCCTACGCCGGTGCGACGATGGAGCGGGCAAACCGCCACATCGCGCGGATCATCGACGTCTGCCACCAGGGGATCAACGTGCGCCGGGTCTCCGCCGCCTCCACCTCCCGGCTCATCGACGACGTGAGCGAGGTGATCTCCCGGCTGCTGCAGTACGAAAAGGATGTGGCCGGCTTCGAACGACGCAAGCTTCTAAGCACCTATGACGGCACCCTTGTGCAGCTGCTGATCATCTTCGGCAGCGTCACCGGTGCCGTGCTCTGGCTCGCCTATACGGTCTTCAGTAGCATCCGCCGCCAGCAGAAGGCGCTGGAGGATACGACGAAGAGCCTCAAGGCCGCCAACAGCAAACTCGAAAGCGCCTCCTATACCGACAGCCTGACCGGGCTCTACAACCGCCGCTACTTCAATATGGTCTACGACCGGGAGCTCAAGCGCGCCAAGCGCAGCGGGAACTACCTCACCTTTATGATGCTCGACGTCGACGATTTCAAGAAGTTCAATGACACCTACGGCCATATCGAGGGGGACAAAGCGCTCAAAGCGGTGGCGGATGCATTGAAAGAGGCCCTAAAGCGGCCGGGGGATTACCTCTTCCGCCTGGGGGGCGAAGAGTTCGGGGTGCTGATCACCGAAGGGGATCCGAAGAACGCCAAGACAATGGCCCAGAGGATCTGCAGCAGCGTCGAGGCGCTGCAGATCCCCCATGAGCAGAGCCGGGCCGGGGCTGTCCTCACCGTTTCGATCGGTGCGACCTCCCTCATCCCGTCACTCTCGCTGGATGAGAACATGATGCTCTCCATGGCCGACGCCAACCTTTACGAGGCGAAGGAGGCGGGGCGCAACGGCTACATCTTCTCTACCGAGACTTTAACCCGTAGCCATCTTTACTCAAGAGCGGGCGCAGCTTAGACTCGATATCGCCCTGCAGCTCCATCCACCCCTCTTTGTAGGTACCGCCGCAGCCGAGCTGCTGCTTGAGACGCTTGATCAGCGCCTGGGCCTCGGCCGCTTCCACGGCGAAGGGGCCCACGAGGGTCACCGGCTTGCCGCGTCGCTTCTCCTTCTTGAAGACGAGACGGTGCTTCGAAGGCTCGAGCAGCTCCGCTTCGGGGAGTACTTTGGCCTCCTCGACCTCCTTCCACCCCTCGTCAAAGCGGGCGCCGATGGAGAGGTCGAGCTTGGTGCCCCTACCCATCGGAACCCTCCCCGAGGTAGGCGAAGCGCGGCAGCTTTGAGCCGCCGACTTCCACCGTTTCGGCAAACATCGCCAGCGGCCTGACCCAGAGTCCTCCCTCCCCGTAGAGGGGGCGGTAGACGACCAGTTCCTCTTCGGTCTCGGAGTGCTTCGCCGTACCGATCACCGCGTACTCCTTCCCCTTGTAGTGGCGGTAGCGCCCGGGCTTAACCACGCATGACCCTCTTGACGAGGTAGCTGACCCCCGTCTTGTCGTAGCGGCGGTTCATCACGTCGGACATGATCGGGTTCTTGCAGTGGATGTCGTTGTCGTAGAGGGCGACGATCACCTCGTCCCCCTCCTGGAGGAAGTGACTCTCCCCGTAGTGGGTGTAGCGCGTCGCCCCGATGCTGATGACGGCGTGTTTCGGGTAGCCGCACGCCTTCACGTACTCCAGCAGCGGTTCCAGCGGGCCCTGGTCCTGCTGGGTGTTGATCTGCGTTTTCATCCACTCCAACAGGCGACCGTAGAAGTAGCTGTAGCCCGTCAGCTCCACATCTTCGCCGTAGCGCATCAGCATCCCCTCGCGGCGCAGGAAACTGCAGATGCGCCAGTGGTCCATGACCCCGCCCGGCGCGAAGGTGTCGATGGGGATGAGCTGCTTGCTCAACCCCTTCGACGAGGCACCCCAGTTCTTCTTCTCGGAGATCTTTTTCGCTCCCTCTTTGCGGATGGAGCAGTCATTGTAGGCGGCGAAGTGCGTCGGAATGACGGCGCTGACTTGCCCCTCCTCGTATTCAAGTTCGCAGATCAGGGCCACCTCCGGCTCTGCCTGGACATTCACCTCCCCCGCGGGAAGGACGATCGTGTTGTCGCAGAGGGGGAAAACCCCCAACTGTCCCTCACTGCCGGGAAGGTAGAAGGGGAACATCCCCTTCGGCCCGTTCTCGTCCTCCGTCACGACGTCCTTGAAATCCTCCGATTCACCCGCTTGTTCCAGGTGGAGGGCGAAGTTGCCCGCGACCCCCAAACCGATATACTCCCTAAACTGCTCCATTTTCACCCCTCTCAAATGTATCCGACCCTTCTCCGCGGTCAGAGTTCCCCTTTCTCTTTCGCTTCGGCGAACTCCTCGTAGGAGCCCTTGAAGTCGATATAACTGCCGTCCTCGTGCAGCTCGATGATGCGCGTCGCGAAGGCGTCGAGCAGCTCCCGGTCGTGGGCGACACAGATGACGTTGCCCTTGAACTCGTAGAGCGCCTCGCCCAGGGCGACGATCGCCTCCAGGTCGAGGTGGTTATTCGGTTCATCGAGGACGAGGAAGTTGCCCCCCTCGAGCATCATCTTCGAGAGCATCATGCGATGCTTCTCGCCCCCGGAGATGTTCGCCGCGGACTTTTCCTGCTGCTCCCCGTTGAAGAGCATGCGCCCGAGGCAGTTGCGGATCTCGGAGATGTCGCGCTTCGGGTCGAAGGCCCGCAGCCAGTCGTAGAGCGAATCCTTGCTCTGGATGCGGTCGGTCGTGTTCTGCGGGAAGTAGCTCGGCTCGATCGTCGCCCCCCACTTCACCTCGCCCGAAGTCGGCTTGAGTTCCTCCATGATGATGTTACAGAGCGTCGTTTTGCCGACACCGTTGGAACCGATAAGGGCGATCTTCTCGCCCGGTTCGATGTGGAGGTTGATGTTCTGCAGCACCGGGCCGTCGCCGTAATCCTGGTTGACGTCGACGAGATCGAGGGCCTCGTCGCCCATCTGGCGTTTCGCCTTGAAGACGATGCTGGGATCCCGGCGGCTGGAGGGCTTGATGTCCTCGATATTGAGCTTCTCGAGCTGCTTCTGGCGCGATGTCGCCTGTTTCGCCTTGGAAGCATTCGCGGAGAAGCGGCGGATAAAGGATTCGAGCTGCTCCTTCTCTTTGAGCTTCTTGTCGCGCTCCATCTCCGCCTGCTTCGCCATGACGTTCGCGGCGATGTACCAGTCGTCGTAGGTGCCCGTGAACTCGCGGATCTTCTGGAAATCGACGTCGAGGATGTGGGTGACGACAGCGTTGAGGAAGTGGCGGTCGTGCGAGATGACGACCATTGTCCCCTCGTGGCGCTGCAGTTCGTTCTCCAGCCAGGAGATCGTCTCGATGTCGAGGTTGTTCGTCGGTTCGTCCAGGAAGAGAACGTCCGGTTTCGGGAAGAGTACCTGGGCGAGGAGAACCTTGAACTTGTCCGCCGTCGGCAGCGTCGACATCAGGTCGTGGTGGCACTCCGCCGGGATGCCGACGTTCTCAAGCACCTTCGTGATGTTGACGTCGTACTCGTAGGTCGGGTCCTCCTCGACGCAGATCACCTCTAGCTCCGCCAAGCGGTTATTGACGGCATCATCTTCGAAGTCGCCCGTCGTGTAGAGCTCCTCCTTCTCCTTGATGGCGTCGTAGAGGCGCTTGTTGCCGTAGAGGACCGCGTCGGCGATCGTGTAGTGCTCGAAGGCGTACTGGTTCTGCCCGAGAACGCCGACTTTGAGACCCGGTTCGATGGAGATCTCCCCTTCGTACTCCTTGATCTCCCCGCTGAGAATTTTCAAAAAGGTCGTTTTGCCCGCACCGTTGGCGCCGATAAGGCCGTAGCGCTTGTGGCGGTCGAGCTTGAGATTGATCTCGCTGAAAAGTACGCGGCTGCCGTAGCGCATTGTCAAATTGGTTACTTGTACCATGGTATGTCGTCTCTTTGTCTGATAATTTTATTTGGGGGGATTATACCGCAGCGGATGTTTAAGGAGGGTTAAAGCGAGTGCAGACTATGCCGGGGGCCTACGCCCCGTGCTCCTCCCGGGGGGCCCCGCAGGATTCGCAGAAGGGGAGATAGCGGCTCTTGGGCTTGCCGCAGGCGTGGCAGATCTCCTGCAGCGCCTCCCCGCAGTAGGGGCAGAAAGGCTTGCGGTAATCGACCCGGTAACCGCAGGCGACGCACTGCGACAGGGCGACGATCTTCTTGATGTTGCGCCCCCGTTCGCTCTGCTTGTGCTGGACCGTCCGCTTCTGGATCCAGTAGATTACCGCCCCGAAGAGGAGCACCACCGCCGCGATGGCGACGTAGTTGAGCACCGAGAGCAGGCCGATCGCGACGAGGTACTCGATCAGCTGCTTCAAAAGGGTCTTGGGGATGACGTGGTAGACGAGCGTCAGGGTGTAGTAAACGACCGGCAGGGAGAAGATGAGCGCGACGTGGGTCGCGATGATCTTCACGACGGGGTTGTAGGGTTCGCCCCGCAGCTCCCGCACCTTCCCGCGGTAGTAGAGGTAAAAGGCGAGCAGCAACAGCGGCAGCACGAAGCGCAGCATGTAGCCGAACTCCCGAAACGGCTGCCAGAAGGCATAGGCGGCCTTCTCCGCGACGTAGGCCGCCGCGTTCTCCTGCACGTAGCTCCGGTAGGCGTCATACCCCTTCATCGAGGAGACCGGCGCAATCGCGGCGCGTTCCGTCACGATCTTCGCGTTGTCGGCGTTGAGAGTGTCGAACTCCTGCTTCGCCCGCAGCAGCTCCGTATCGTTGCTCAGGCTCACCATCCGCTCGAAGAGGCGGGTATTGTAGTTCTTCGTGATCGCCTCGATACGGCGGTTGTTCTTCCCCTCGCGGCTGTCGAGAGCCTTGACGAGGGCGAGGTTGGTGGCGAACGTCTCCGTGTCGCGGAACTTCCGGATCCGCGTCTCCAGCTCGCTGCAGTAGGGGCTGACGCTGCGCTTGACCAGAAAGGGCTGCTCCCGCAGCTCGAAATCGGTATAGCGCGTCCTGGGGCCGTCGAAATGGGTCGTGCAGCCGTAGGGGTGGTAGAGCGAGGGGGCGGGGGCCTTGGCGGTCTCGCCGTCAATGCCCAGGCTCATATTGTAGACGATGAAGAGGTCCAGGACGATCAGCAGAATAATCGAAAAGCCCGTCAGCGGCTCTTTACGGAAAGAGAGCAGGTCCTCCTTGAGAATCCGCGTCTTCTGAAACAGGTTCCACACGCCACGCCTCCCCGGTACCGCTATCCGCAGCACCTCTTGAATTTTTTCCCGCTGCCGCAGGGACAGGGGTCGTTACGCCCGATCTTGCCCTCGAAGAGCTTCCCGTCGGCGTAGTACCAGAGCCCGCCGACCTTCAGAAAACGGCTGCGCTCGTGCAGTACCCCGATACTTCCGCCTTCGGTGTAGTAGGCCTTGAACTCCACCATCCCCGTGTCGCCCTCCTCCCCGGAAGCGATGATCTCCAGTTTCAGCCACCGGGTATGGCGCGCATGCTCCTCGATGAGGGCAGCGTCCTCCTCGTGGCGGTTTTCGGCCAGGGTCGTATCGACAAGGTAGCGCCCTTTGCCCAGGGCATAGGCGCTGTAGCGCGAGCGCATCAGCTCCAGGGGGCTCTGCGCGCCGCGCTGCCCGTCGTGGAGAGGCCCGCAGCACACCGCGTAATCAAGCCCGGAACCGCAGGGACACGCCACGCTAATAATCCTTCATGACCGTCAGAGTGAGTGTCGTCTCATCTTCGAGAATCGACATCGAAACACCGTAATGGGCGGAGAGGCGGCGTTTCTGGTCTTCGGAGAGCATCCCGAGGTTGATCCGGTAGTGGGTGTAGTTCTCGTCTCTGCTCACCTGCATATGGTAGCTGTAGATCTCCTCCTGGGTGGGGGTGCGGCTGACGGTCTTGGTCATGGTCGGTTCCTTTGTTGTAAACGGGCTGTTCGGGGCATCGCGTTACGCCCCCGCGACCAGCCGCTGGGTCTGGATGGCGATCTCCAGCTCTTCGTTGGTGGGGACAACGAGTACCGCGACCCGCGCCCCCTCGCGGTGGATCGGCGTGACGGTACCGTCATAGGCAGCGTTGCGTGCCGGGTCGACCGTAATGCCGAAGATCTCTTCGAGTCCGGCGCAGACGGATGCGCGCACCTGCGGGGCGTGCTCGCCGATGCCGCCGGTGAAAACGACCGCGTCGAGGTGCCCCAGCACCGAGGCGTAGCTGCCGATATATTTACGGGCGCGGTAGTCGAAGACGTCGAAGGCCGTCTTCGCCGCGGCATCCCCCGCCTCCATCCGCGCAATCACCTCGCGCATGTCGTTGGTACCGCAGAGCCCTTTGAGGCCGCTCTCCTTGTTCAGCTTCTGCTCCAGGTCGGAGGCCTTGATACCCCGCTGGCGGTGGAGGTAAAGCAGGATCTCAGGATCGAGGTCGCCGCAGCGGGTCCCCATCACGAGCCCCTCCAGCGGGGTCATCCCCATGGAGGTGTCGACACTCTTGCCGTGGCGGATCGCCGTCACGCTCGCCCCGTTGCCCAGGTGAAGGGTGATCATGTTGAGCGTTTCCAGGGGACGGCCGAGGTACTGCGCCGCCACCTTGGCGACGTAGTGGTGCGACGTACCGTGGAAACCGTAGCGGCGAATCCCCTCCTCCTCGTAGAGGAACATCGGGAGCGCGTAGAGGTAGGCCTCCTTGGGGATGCTCTGGTGGAAGGCCGTGTCGAAGACGGCCACCTGCGGCACATGGGGCGCGATCGCCATCGCGACGCGGATTCCCTGCAGGTTGGCGGGGTTGTGGAGCGGGGCGAAGGGAGAGAGACGGTCAATCTCCGCCATCACCGCATCGTCGATCCGCACCGGTTCGTGGAACGCCTCGCCACCGTGGACGACCCGGTGGCCGATCCCGTCGAGGGCATCGAAGTCGGGGACCGTTCCGGAGTTTTTCAGAAACTCCTGGATGATCTGCAGCGCTTCGCCGTGGTCCGCCACCCGGCGGTCGACGCGCTCGACCCCCTCGTCGGTCACGATCTCGCCGTGGCCGTGAGGCTCGCCGATCTTCTCGACGATGCCCGAGGCGAGGACGCTGCGCCCCTGCATCTCGATGAGCTGGAACTTGACGGAGGAGCTGCCGGAGTTGAGAACGAGGATCTTCATCTATACCCCCTGTGCCTGGATCGCCGTGATGGCGACGGTGTTGACGATGTCCGCGACGTTGCAGCCGCGGCTAAGATCGTTGATCGGCTTTTTCAGCCCCTGCAGCACCGGCCCCACCGCGATGGCGCCCGAGGAGCGCTGCACCGCCTTGTAGGTGTTGTTCCCCGTATTGAGGTCGGGGAAGATGAAGACCGTCGCCTGTCCCGCGACCTCGCTGCCCGGCAGCTTCTGCGCCGCGACCTCGGGGTCGATGGCCGCGTCGTACTGGATCGGCCCCTCGATCAGGAGCTCCGGCCGCATTTCGCGGGCGATCCGCGTCGCTTCGCGCACCTTCTCCACGTCGTCCCCCTGCCCGGAGGTGCCGGTGGAGTAGGAGAGCATGGCGACCCGGGGTTCGATGCCGAAGTTGGCCGCCGTATCGGCGGAGGCGACGGCGATCTCGGCGAGCTGCCGGGCGTCGGGGTCCTGGTTGACGGCGCAGTCGCCGTAGACAAGGACCCGGGTCTGCATGCACATGAAGAAGACGCTGGAGACGATGGAGATCCCCGGCGTCGTCTTGACGATCTGCAGCGCCGGCCGGATCGTGTCGCCGGTCGTATGGATCGCCCCGGAGACCATGCCGTCGGCATCCCCCATATAGACCATCATCGTCGCGAAATAGGTCGCGTGGCTCATCGCGTCGCGGGCCGCTTCGATCAGCAGCCCTTTAGCCCTGCGAAGCTCGTAGAAAGCCTGCACGTAGGCTTCAAGCAGCTCCCCTTCGTTGGGGTTGACGATCGTCACCCCCTCGAGATCCAGCCCGAGCATCGCGCTCTTGTGGCGGATCTTCTCCGGTTCCCCGAGCAGGATCACCTCGACGACATCCCGTCGGGCGAGGATCTCCGCCGCCCGGAGGATCCGTTCGTCGCCGCTCTCGGGCAGGACGATCCGCTTGCGCTCGCGGCGTGCCCGTGCGAAGAGTTCGAACTCGAACATCGCCGGGGTGACGACGGAGGAGCTTCCCATATCGATCCGCGACACGATCTGCGCCGCGTCCACCCGGGCATGGAAGGAGCCCATCGCCAGGGCGATCTTGCGGTCGCTGTGGGGACGAATCTTTGAAGGGACCTCCCGCACCTGCATCGCCGTGGTGTAGGTATCGCCTTTGACGGCGAGAATCGGCACCGGGACGCTTTTGAAACCGTGCAGGAGCCGGCAGATCGTCTCGTCGGGCACGATCCCCCCCGTCAGCAGGATGCCCGAGATGTGGGGATAATTCTTCGAATAGACGGCCCCCAGGGAGCCCATGAGGATATCGGCCCGGTCTCCCGGCACGATCACCAGGTCCCCCTCCTCCAGGTAGGTGAGGAAGTGCTCGAGGTTCATCGCCGCGATCTTGCTCTGGCGCACGACCCGCTTCAGATCACCGGTCTCCCCGAAATGGACCTTCGCCCCGAGGGCCTCGCGGATGTCGTCGACCGTCGGCAGGTCGAGCTCCTCGACCTCCGGCAGGAAGAAGTGCAAGATGCCGTGGAACTCCCCGCCCGCGACGAAGGCCTCCAGCGGGGGGATCATCTCCGGGTCGAGGCGGTTGACGAAGGTGGCGAAGTGGTTGCCGCATTCGCTTCCGACGCATTCGGACTCAATCCGGATCTCCTCCTCGAGCTCGTGAGGGCTCTTGCCCCGGCCGTTGATGATGGTAATGTAGGGGGTGCCCAGGTTCTTGGCAATCTCGATGTTCACGTCGAAATCGAAGGTCGCCGAAAAGCTGTAGCGGTTGAGCCCTTCGCAGAGGACGAAGTCGTAGCGCTCCTGCAGCGCCCTGAACTTCGCGATCAGCCCCTTGTGCAGCTCGTTGATACGGTGTTCGGCAACCATCTCCTCCACCTGGGAGACCGTGTACCCGAAGGTCTCCTCGTAGCGCATGTCGAGGCCGAAATACTCCAGGATAAAACGGGTGTCTTCGTCCTCTCCCTCCTCCTGCTCGACGACGGGGCGGAAGAAAGCCACCCTCCCGACCCGGCTGCGCAGCAGTTCCATCATCCCCAGCGTGACGAAAAGACTGCCGGCAAGGGGTTCGAGCGATGCGATGTAAAGGCTGTTCGTTTTCATAAGGGGCATTGTACCACGTAAATCCGTCCACAAAGCAACACGGTTTATGTTACAATCGATCCCCATACATCCCGCAGACCGGAGGCGCCATGCAGATCTATATCGGGAACCTCCCCGCCGCCGTGACGGAAGCGGAGACGGCGGCACTCTTCACCCCATTCGGAGCGGTCGTTTCGGTACGTCTGGTCCATGACCCGTTGTCGGGAAAATCGCGGGGATTCGGCTTCGTGGAGATGGCTTCGGAGGAGGAGGCAGCACGGGCGATCGCCGCACTGGCCAACAGCAGTTTCGGGGGGAAGACGCTTCGGGTCAACACGGCGCGCCCGGCCAACCCGCGCCCGCCCTGCGACACCTGGTAAAGGGGGCCTAGCGGCCGCCGCCCATACCCCCGCCCATGCCACCGCCGGGCCCCATACCGCCGCCGGGTCTCATGCCGCGGCGTTCCTGCATCTGCTTGAGCTGACCGGCCCGCAGCTCTTCGCGGGTCAGCTTGCCGTCACCGTCACCGTCAAACTCCCCGAACAGCGGCGCATTGGCCGCACCGCGCATCGGGTAGCCCGACTCGGCGCGCTGCTGCATCCGTTCGGCACGGACGTTCTCGAACTCCTCCTGGCTGATCGCGTTGTCGCCGTTTTGGTCATAGCTTTCGAACGGGATCGGGCCGCGGGCGGGAAGATCCCCGGCGGCCGCCGGCAACGCGGCGAGCATCAGCAGTGCCAGAAGACTCAGAGCGGAATGTTTATCGAGCGTTTTCATCGTAGACTCCTTGTTGATCGTTGATAGCGTCATTATGGCACGGAAGTGTTAGCCGAGTATTAAGCGCTCACCCCGATACCATTTTCGAGATGATGCCTTTCTGGTCGCGGTTGTCGGCGACGAAGACTCCGACGATATGCAGCACCGTAAAAGCGACGACGCCCCATGCCATGATCTCGTGCAGCTCCTTGATCTCACCGGCCGTCTCCTTGGCCAAACCGATATCCTGGTAGAGGTAGATGACGATGCCGCTGACCGCCATGAAGGTGAGAACGGCATAAAGCACCTTGTACCCCCGGCAGACCCACTGCATGTGGGTCGTCTCCGCCTCGCAGCCGAACCCTTCGCGTACGATCATCACCAGCCGCCACAGCACCAGCGCCGCGAAGACGAAGCCGAGGATGATGTGCCACTCCCACATCGGCGCACGCACCGCCTTGGCCAGGGCCGCCGCCTGCTTCGCCGTCACGACGATGTCGAAGTCGGCCAGTTTCGCCGTCAGGATCTCGGCGTTGGCCCGCCAGCTCAGGAAGGTTTTGCGCAGGAAGAATGTCCCCAGAAGTCCCAATACCGTCACGGCGTGCAGCCAGTGCCAGATGCGCAACTGCAACGAATAATTTTTCATTAACTGCTCCTTATTGAAAGGCCGGTCGCCTTTCGGAATGCGCCAATTTTAACACACCAAGCGTTACAATGTCGCAAAGGAATTCCATGACCTACACCCTGAACGATACGTTCATCGAACTCTACAAACTGATCAAGATCCTCGACCTCGTCGACAGCGGGGGCGAGGCGAAACAGCTGATCGAGCACGGATTCGTGCGGCGCAACGGCGAGGTGGAGACCCGCAAGCGCGCCAAGATCCGCGCCGGGGAAATCATCACCATCGGCGACGAGGTAAGCATCGAGGTCCTCGGATGAGGGCGTTGCTGCTGAGCCTCCTCGCCGTCATGCTCTTCGGCGAGGAGGTGTTCCTCATCGACGGCACGCAGAAAACGGCCCTGGTGAAAGTGGCCTCCCCCACAATCTCTTCCGAAGCCGCGACGGCGCTGCCGCATATCCGCCGCGACAGTGCGACGATCACCCTCCAGTACGAGGGGGAGGGCTACAACCACCGTCACTTCAACGTCCGCCTCGCCACCCTCGAAGCGCACCCGGTCTACACGGTGCTGACCGAATACTCCGAAGAGGTCGCGCCCGGCGCCCACCGCATCACCTTCAGCGGCTACCGCTACTACGAAGCGCGGATGCTGCAGGTCTACTACGACGGGCGCTGGTTCGCCGCCCTGCTCGAACCGCTAGAGCAGCAGGGCACTGAGCAGGCCGATGGCACCGCCGAAAACACCGCCCCAGACGACGAGCCATCCAAGGTGCTCTCGTATGAGGCGCTGGATCATCTCCTTGACGAGCTCGGGCGTTAACGCCTGAAGCCGGGCGTCGATCACCCCCTCGATCGACGCCATCATGTCGTCGCTCAGGGGCGACGCCGTGAGGTGACGCCGCACCTGCTCGTTAAAGGCCTCCGTACCGGCGATATGCAGCACCGCCTTCTTCAGCTTGGCGCTGAAGGGCTCCCGAAGCCCCTCCAGCGCCCGTTCCCCGCCGAACATCCCCAGCATCCCGCCGAAAGAGGACTCCATCACCGTTTTCGTCAGGGCATCGTAGGCGGGGGAGAAGTCCGTCGCCTCGATGATGGGGGCCAGGTCGATCTTGCGCTCCTCCTCCGCGAAGAAGGCGTCAAGCCGCTCCTTGGTAAAGAACTCCTGCATCATCAGCGTCTTGATCGCCCCTTTGAAGGCTTCGAAACGGGCGGGAATGACCCCCGATCCGTAGAGGAAGGGGACCTTTTCGAAGAGCATGTGGATCGCCAGGCTGTTGGTTACCGCCCCAGACAGGGCGAAGAGGCCCGTAAAGAGCAGCGGCTGCGCCAGCGGTTCCCCGGCGGCGAACCCGGCTGCCACCAGCAACACGGCGACAAGGTTCGTAAGCGTACTTTTGGACAGGTACATCAAGATCTCCCTCTAGCTGCAAGGTTTAACGTCGCCATTATACTAAACCCGCTACATTTGCAGCGCAATAACGGGACGATTCCCGATACCGAAGGAGCACCATGATCCGCACCATGGCACAGCTGCTGCAGAGCGGCGACGCCGATACCATCGTTGCCGCCCTGGAAGCCGCGCTGCAGCGCAGCGACGAATCCCCCTTCTGGAGGGTCAAGGTGACACCCCTCGTCCGGACCCTGCTCTCCGTGCTGCTGCCGCTGCGCGACCAGAGACTGCTCTTTACCCCCGAGGGGAAACCCGAGACGGAGCTGACCCCCGAACTGATGCTGCGCTGGTGCGACCTCGTCTCCCTCCGGCATCTCGCCTTTACCCTCCAGCGCAGCAACCAGAGCGGACGGCTCGAGCGTACCCGCCACGACGCCGGGAGCGCCGCCGCCTACCGTTCCGTCGACCTGGAACAGCTCGGCAGCTACCTCAGCAGCTACAGCGTCGATCTCCGCAACGAGTTCGCCGACTTCCCCATCACCCACTACAACCTCCACGTCGGGATTGCCGACGCCCTGAGAAAGCTTCTCTAGATCTCTCTTCGCGGCGGTATCGCCGCCGCATCTTCACAGAACCCCGCTCCGACCACGTCTGCCGGTTTACGTTTTGTTATAACAATTCCTTCACCACAACCGCCCTCGCGGCAGATTTTAACCTTCTATAAAGTAATACCAACTAGAATAGTTATCAACAACTTGCGTGTGATACGACGGTGATCGGTCAAAAAGGTGTGTGATGCGTCTGCTCTTTCTCGTCGCCCTGCTCTGGGTACAGCTCTCTGCCCAGGAGCTCGGGGCACTTCTCAAAGCCTACGAACTGGCTTCGGATCTCTCCAACAAAACCAAGAAAGAGAGTGCGGGCAACCTGGTCGTCTATACCCGGGACGACCTGGAACGGATGCAGGCGCGGACCCTGAAGGACCTCTTCAACGCGCTACGCTTCTACCGCTACGTCGAAAACCGCTCCGGCCACCCCGACATCCTCAACCAGGATCCGATCATGTACAACAGCATGCCGATCCGGATCTACCTCAACAATACCGAACTCATTTCGGCGACCTTCGGCAGCGGCACGATCTGGTTCGGCGACATGGAGCTCGACTTCGTCGACCACGTCGAGATCTACCAGGGGTTCCCCAGCTTCGAGATCGGCATCGAGCCGGCGGCGGTCATCGTACGGCTCTACAGCAAGGACGTCGAACATGACCGCGGGGGACGCCTCAAGTACTCCGGCGCCACGGAAAACGGTGCCTATGCCACGAACGCCTACTACACCGAATCCGTCGGGAATCTCTCCTTTTTCCTCTACGCCGGGCGGTACGAAGACCAGCGCACGCACTACCCGATCGAAGGAAACGATGTCTCCCGGGACAAGGAGAAGCAGAGTTTCTTCGCTTCGCTCAAGAGCGACCACCACCGTCTCGAACTCTTCGGGCTCAACCAGGAGGGCGACGAGTTCCTCGGGTTTGCCGCCAACGCCGGGGCACCCTACGAGGCGCAGGGGGAGACCGACTACTACTCTGCCTCCTACCACGGCGATTTCCTCGACCGCGCGCTGACCTTCGACCTCGACTACGCCTGGGCCTCCAACCGCTTCGTGCACCGCTACAGCGAACCGTGGCTCGTCCTGCTGGGCATCCCGCTGCTGACGGCCTACAGCAGCATGGAGCAGATCAACGACGAAGCGACGCTGACGATGCACCTCAAGCACCACTGGTACCTGGGGGACCACACCCTGATCGCCGGGCTGCAGTTCCGCCAGAAGCGTCTGAGCCTGCAGAAGTTCGCCCTCGACGACAACGACATCACCCTCCAGGCCTTCTTCGACGAGACCCGTTTCTTCAGCCGCCAGGATATCTACTCCGCCTACCTCCAGGACGATTACGCCCTGAACGACCAACACATGCTCACCCTCTCGCTGATGCAGCAGCACTACACCATCAACAACGATACCTTCGAGGACACCACGCCGCTGCAGATCCGTGCCGGCTACATCTACACGTCCGAGGCGTGGTACGCCAAGACATTCCTCGCCCACCAGGAGTTCCCCCCCGAACTCTACATGATGATGCAGAGCTTCCAGGGGAACCCGGACCTCAAACCGATGAGCAGCAACGCCTTCACCCAGGAGTTCGCCTACGACTGGCAGTGGGGATCGGCGCGGCTGCTTTTGGGCTTCTCCCGGCATAAGGCCTTCCCCTACCTGGATGAGTACGTCGACCTCTTCACAAACCCTCTGGACACCCTGACCGCCCTCCGCAACCGCGACGGGACGATCAACCGGAACGACCAGAGCCTGGAACTGACCTTCCGTTTCCGCGAACGCGATAAGGTGGAGCTGTCGGCCTTCCGGGTCGGACTCCAAGACCCGCAGACGAGCGACACTTCCCGCCGCTACGTCGGCGGGATGCTCCGCCTCTACAACACGTTCGGAAACGTCGATCTCTTCAACGAGTTGCTCGTCCGCGACGGCGACCCCACGGAACGGACGAGCTACGACTACACCGCCGCCCTGCGCGTGCATATGACCGACGACCTCAGCATCGACCTCAAGGGGGAGAACCTCTTCGACCGGGGGATGGAGTGGCGCTACCTCTATGACGACGACTTCCCCGCGGACTCCTACCTGCAGGTGCCGACGGTGGAGCGCCGCATCTGGGTCGGACTGGAGTACCTGTTTTGAAAAAGCTGCTCCTGCCCCTCCTGATCGGTCTCCAGCTCGCCGCTTCCGATATCGAACTGGCGACGCGCATCTACACGACCATCGCCAGGGCACTCACCGCCAAGAGCGCACCGCTCTTCTATATCCACGGCGATATCGAAGAGCTGCAGGAGAACCCGGCCATCCGCCGTACCGACAACTGCCTTGCGGCGGACATTATCATCGCTGCACATCTCGAGGGACTTCCCCCAGAGTGCCTGCACAAACCGCTCTTCGCCTCGCGCTACCGCCTCTTCCGGAAGCACGAGGAGATTGTCGGTGCCTTCTTCTGGCAGAAGGGGCGGCCCAACATCGTTTTCAGCGCCGTACGCCTGCAGCAACTCGGGATCACGCTGGGTGCGGAGTTCACCCCCTATATCGAGTAGCCCATGAAACTCACGTCCCGATACGGTACCCCATTTTTCCTGCTGCTCGTCACCCTCTCCGTCATGACCGTCGTCTCCGTCTACCTCTACACCCGCTACGACGTCACCGCCAACGAAGTCAACGAGATCCTCGTCACGGAGAGCATCAAACGCAAGACCCAGCTCTTCGAGAACTTCGCCGACCAGCTCCTTGAGGACGCCGGTAAGGATTTCATCGCCAAGCTCGAAGCCTCCCCCACCCTGCGGGGCTACTACGAAAAAGAGCTCTCCATCCTCCTGACCGACGACATCAAGTTCCTCTACATCCTCTACCGCTCCCCCGGGGACAACAAGCTGCGCTACCTTCTCGACACCGCGACCGACCCGGAGGAGCGGGGCGAATTCGGGCAGAAGTTCGACCCCCGGACCGACATCTGGGAGGAGGCCGAACGGACCCGCTCGACCCGCACCCGCGTCCAGCACGACCTCGACTCCCTCTGGATCAGCTACGTCCACCCCATCATCGTCGACGGCCGCGTCGCCGCCTACCTCGCGGCGGACTTCGCCCACGAGGAGTACTCCCGTATCCGGGAGCTCTTCGCGCCGCTGAGCGACCTCTACTTCTACACTGCGGCCTTTATGACCCTGATCCTCGTCACCGCCTACATCCAGGTGATCCTCTACTACTTCAGCCGCCGCAAGAGCCTGATCGACCCGCTGACGAAGATACACAACCGCCAGTTCCTCTTCGAGCAGCTGGGCAGTATCGACATCAACGACTACCAGCTGCTGCTCGTCGACCTCGACCACTTCAAGCGGGTCAACGACCTCTACGGGCACGACGTCGGCGACATCGTCCTGCAGGCGGTCTCGGGACGCATCAAGTCCCAGATCCGCGAAGAGGACATCTTCGTGCGCTACGGGGGCGAGGAGTTCCTGCTCCTGATGCACCAGAAGAGCATCCTCGAGTGCAAGAACGTCGCCGACCGGATCCAGGCCGCCGTCGCCAAGATGCCGATCAAGGCGGAGGGGCACATCGTCACCATGACCCTCTCCATCGGCATCAACCCCTACCCCGGCTACGCCAAGAATGTCGACGAGGCGATCAAGATCGCCGACGAGCAGCTCTACGAGGCGAAGATCAAGGGGCGCAACCGGATCGAGGTTTTCGAGGAGGAGCACCGCGAGCAGAGCATCACCAGCAAGCGGATCCAGGAGGTGAGCGCGGCCCTCGAGGAGCAGCGGGTCCGTTGCATGTACCAGCCCATCTTCGAGAGGGCCTCCCTCGA
Organism: Sulfuricurvum sp.; assembly: GCA_003245815.1. Taxonomy (GTDB): domain Bacteria; phylum Campylobacterota; class Campylobacteria; order Campylobacterales; family Sulfurimonadaceae; genus SZUA-415. Next base: position 14,523 of record QKCD01000080.1, on the reverse strand, counting down.
CATCGCCGGTTACGAGATGCTCGTCCGGCTCGTCGAGCCCGACGGCACCGTCGTCCCCCCCGACCGCTTCATGGGGGCCATCGCCCATACCCAGGTCTATAACGACCTCACCCGCCACGTCCTCGAGTGCGCGATGGAGACCATTACCCGCACCCCGGTCAACCTCCACGTCAACCTCGCCCTCCGTGACATCTTCAACACCGACATCATGGCCCTGATCGTCTCACTGCTGGTCGAACGCCCGGAGTGTGCCCGCCACATCACCTTCGAAGTCCTCGAAACGGAGAAGATCACCAACTTCGATATCCTGCGCAAGCGGATCGAAATTCTCAAGGGGCTCGGCAGCTCCGTCGCCATCGACGATTTCGGCAGCGGCTACGCCAACTTCAACTTCCTCGTCGATCTCGGCATCGACGCGCTGAAGATCGACAGCACCCTCATCCACGATATCCACCACAACGACAACACCTACAACGTCGTCCAGATGATCCGCGACTTCGCCAATCGGGTCGGGATCACGACCATCGCGGCCCAGGTCGAGTGCGAAGAGGAGATGAACGCCGTGCGGGAGCTGGAGATCGATTACGCCCAGGGCTATTTCCTCGGAAAACCCTCCTTCGACCTGCCCGAGGCCCCCGGAAGCGACGCCTAGGGCTTTACGCCGCCCCCCGCCGAGCGGCGTATGCTACAATGCGCCCACCATTTGACAAGGGAAATGCATGCAGCACCGCGAAGCGATCAAGACCACCCGCTACTTCGAACCCTCCGAGATCGACGCCCACCTCTTCGGCGTGGAGTACATCATCATGGCCTCCCCCTCCCCCGAGGGCTTCAACGCGTCGCCGATCCACTTCACCCTTTTCCTGAATACCCGCGATCCCCTCCCCGAGGCGGTTCAGAAGCCGGTGTTCGAGAAGTTCTGCCGTCAGTACGGCATCACCGGTACCGCCGAGTTCTTCGGCGGCATCGGCGCCGTCGCCTTCGCCGAGACGCAGCAGGAGACCCCGATGCCGATGTGGCTGGTGCGGGAGGAGGACCGCCGCGCCCTGCCCCACACGGTCATGTACATCATGGACTTCCTCGGCGATTCCGACACCTTCGTGGAGGTGAAGCGCGACGGCCTCACGGGGTGGAGCTACAGCCACGGCTGAAAGAAGCGCCCGTCAGCCGCGCCCGATTGATGTCGCCGTGAGAAAGAGGTAGGGCTTGCCCGTCAGGGTGACGCGGAACTTCTTCTGCTGCAGGTATTTCTTGCAGAAGTAGACGTCCTTGTAGAGCAGAGACTGTTCGGAGAAGGGGTAGTTGGGCGCCTTGGCGCCGTAGACCATCTCGCCGCCGCCCCAGCGGCAGTTGGGAAACCCCAGGATCATCGCGCCCCCCTTCTCGAGGTAGCGCTGCACGAGCCCCATGAAGAGGGGCTTGAAGTCGATGCCGGGGCTCTGCAGGGTACCCACGGAGACGATCAGGTCGAAGCTCCCCAGTTCCAGGGTATCGAGGGCATTGACGTCGTGCTCGTAAAAATGTACGTGCTCCTCGGGAAAACGGGTGCGCGCGCAGGCCACCGCCGAGGGGGAGTGGTCGACCCCGACGAGCTCCATCGCCGCGTAGTTCTCCGGCGGGAGGATACGGCGGAGCAGGTCGAACTCGTCGCCGGTGTTGACCCCCAGATCCAGTACCCGCCGCCGCGAGGCGATCTTTACCTGCTTCAGCGCCCCGGCGTAGGCGGCGAGAAAGGCGGGCTCCTCCATCTTGTCGATGGCGGCGAAGCGCGACGCCGTGCCGTACTTCTCCGCCTTCGGCAGCTCCGCTTCCGCGTGGAAGGAGTCGGCGCGCTCGAGCTTCTGGAACCGCAGCGCCACCGTATACTCCGAGCGCGGTTTCGGGGTCAGCATCCGGCAGCCGCAGAGCTCCGCCAGGTCGGTCCAGGAGCGGTAGCCGCGGTGGCGGTACGCCACGCCGCCGAACTCCAGCAGCGTCCCGGCGTAGGCGCTGCCGCCGAGATCGGGGTCGAGCACCTCGAAGGCGACTTCCCCGAGGGGCGCCGCCTCCCCGAGCGCATTGTCGAGCCAGGCATGTATCTCCGACATCGGCTCCGTCGTGAAACGGCGCACCTACACCCCGCCGCGGCAGGCCGCCTCGATCTCTTCGACCGTCTTGGCGATGCCTAATGAGAGGTTCTCGCACCCCTTTTTCGTCACGAGGATGTCATCCTCGATGCGGATGCCGATCCCCCGGTACTTCTTCGGGGCCTTCTTGTCGTCGGCACGGATATAGATCCCCGGCTCCACCGTCAGGACCATCCCCGGTGCGAAGACGGTGTCGTCCCCCTTCCCGTCGGCGTAGGGGCAGGGGTCGTGGACGTCGAGGCCGAGCCAGTGGCCGATGCCGTGGGGGAAATAGCGCTTGTGGGCTTTCGCCTCCATCAGCGCGTCGACCTCCCCCTTGAGGATACCCAGCCGGAGCATCCCCTCCGTCAGCCACCGCTCGCTCTGCTCCTGAAGCGCCGTCTTCGTAATGCCCGGGCGAATCGCGTCGATGACCTTCAACTGGACCTCGAGCACCATTTCGTAGAGCTCGCGCTGCGCCTTCGTGAAACTCCCGCCGACGGGGAAGGTGCGGGTGATGTCGCTGGCGTAGAGGCCGTACTCGCTCCCCGCGTCGATCAGCACCAGCTCCCCCGCCTTGAGGGTGTCGTCGTTGCTGATGTAGTGAAGGGTGTTGGCGTGGTTGCCCCCGGCGACGATCGTCGTATAGGCGTCGCTGTAGGCGCCGTGCTTCTTGAAGGTGTATTCGAACTCCGCCTGCAGCGCATACTCCATCATCCCCGGTTCGGCCAGGGCCATGGCGCGGTGGTGGGCCTCTTTCGTGATGGCCAGCGCCTTTCGGATCAGGGCGATCTCCTCCTGCTCCTTGACCAGCCGCATCCCCTGCACGATCTGCGCAATATCGGCGAAGGTGCGCGGGGAGCGCTTGCAGCTGCGGTCATGCAGCAGGCCGCGGCAGAGCTCCCTGGTGCGGGCGTAGAGCGGGTCGTCGTCGAAAAGATCGTAGTAGAGGTTGTCCTGATCCTTGAGCAGCTCTTTTACCACCGTGTCGAACGCCTCGATGCTGTGCACCTCGTCGACGTCGAAACGCGCTTTCGCCGCCTCGACCCCGAGCCGCACACCGGTCCAGAGCTCCATCGCCTCGTTCTTGGGCTGCACGAAGAGAAGGACCCTGCGCTCCTTTTTCCGCCGGACGAAAACGAGTGCCGCGTTGTCCTCTGTGAAGCCGCTCAGGTAGTAGAAGTTGCTCGCCTGGCGGTAGGGGTACTCCGTATCGTTGGAGCGGGTCTGCAGCCGCGCCGCGGCGACGACCCCGACCCCGTCTGACATCTGTTGCAGCAGCTTTTTGCGCCGCTTTGCGTAGTTGGACTCTTTCATGGGGTGTATTGTACCACGCTTCACCCATGCGGCCGTCCCGCCCCCGCTTTTACGTGGGATTAATCAAATCCTACTATGATGGGTAATAGACATATTCCGCAATCCTTCAGGAAGGAGTCCCCGATGAAACCCTCGTTATCGCTCCTTGCGGCGTTCCTGCTGGTCGCGGCGGCGGGTGCCGCCGCGCAGCAGGTCCGGCCGATGGCGCACTACCCCGATGCCCCCCGCTACGTTGCCGACGAGCTGATCGTCAAATTCCACCCGCAAGTGCCCGCACAGGCCAAGGCGCGATTCAACCGCGGCCAGGGGGCGAACGTTATCGGCGAGCTCCCCTTCGGCATCACCCGCCTGCGGCTTCCCGCCGGTGCGTCGCCCGAAGCGGCGGCGGCCCTCTACGAAAAGAATCCCAACGTTCTCTATGCCCATCCCAACCACATCATGCATGCGGCGATGGTCCCCGACGACCCCTACTTTGCCGCCTACCAGTGGCACATGGACAACCCCACCTACGGCGGCATCAGGATGACAAGTGCCTGGGACGTCGGCAACGCGGGCAGCGGCACCGTCGTCGCCGTCCTCGATTCGGGGATCGCCTACGAGAACTATGACGCGAACGGCGACGGCAGCAACGACTACCTTCTCGCCCCCGACCTCGCCGGGACCGCCTTCGTCCCCGGCTACGACTTCATCAACAACGACGCCCATCCCAACGACGACGAGGGGCACGGTACCCACGTCTCCGGCACCATCGCGCAGAGCACGAACAACGGCCTCGGCGTCGCCGGGGTCGCCTTCAACGCCGCGCTCATGCCCGTCAAGGTACTCGATGCGCAGGGAAGCGGGACCGACGCCACCCTCGTCAGCGGGATCGCCTACGCGATGGAGCACGGGGCGGACGTCATCAACATGAGCCTCAGCTTCGGTACCTATAGCGGTACGATCCCCGCCCTCGACGATGCCATCGCGGCCGCCTACGGCTCCGGCGTCGTCATCGTCGCCGCCTCGGGCAACGACGCCCAGAGCGCCTTCGTCTCCTACCCGGCCAACAACCCCAACGTCGTCGCCGTCGGCGCCACCGACTTTTTCGAGAACGTCGCCCCCTACTCCAACCGGGGCGACAGGCTGGAGCTGACGGCGCCCGGCGGCAATACCGGTCAGGACCTCTCCGCCTACGGCTATCACAACGGCGGGGTGCTGCAGCAGACCATGGCCTCGGGCAACCCCCTCAGTTTCGCCTACTACTACTACCAGGGTACCTCCATGGCGACCCCCCACGTCGCCGGCGTCGCGGCGCTCGTCCGTGACATCAATCCGGCCCTGACACCCGACGAGGTCCGCACCGTGCTGCGCGAGAGTGCCGAGGACCACGGCGCGGCGGGCTGGGACAGCAGCTACGGCTACGGCATCGTCGACGCCTACGCCGCCGCGCTGCTGGCCCAGAACAGCCTGATTCCCAACGAGGCCCCGACCGCCGTTATCAGCGGCCCCTCCACGGCGACCGAAGATATCGCCGTCACCTTCGACGCGGCCCCCTCGAGCGACCCCGACGGCGATGTGCTGCAGTACAGCTGGGACATCGACGGCCATGCCTACAGCGGCGTTTCCGTCACCCACACCTTCGCCTGGGGCGGTACGCTGAACGTCGCGCTGACCGTCAGCGACGGCAAGGGGGGCATCGACACGGCGACGCAGACGATCGCCGTCACCGAGGTCAACGACCTTCCCGTCGTCGACAGCGGCGGCCCCTACAGCGGCGAGGCCGGCAGCGCGGTCGCCTTCAGCGCCGCCGGTACAACCGACTACGACAACGACGACCCCGTCAGCGGCAACGACCAGACCCTGACCTACCGCTGGGATTTCGGCGACGGTACCACTGCTGAGGGCGTCGCCCCGTCGCACACCTACGCCGACGCCGCGACCTACGACGTCACCCTGAGCGTCAGCGACGGCGTTGACACCGTCACCGCGGCGACGACGGCGACTATCGTCCCCAAAGCGGCCGTCATCATCGACCAGCTCGCCCTCGCCGACCTCCCGGTAGCCGGCACCGTCACGGGCAGCTACCTCGACACCCATGCCGAGGACGGGGTGCTCGAACAGATCAGCGAGCGCCTCTCCGGCGGCAAACCGAGCAGCCGCTACACCTACCTCGAGCACCAGTGGAGCTTCAGCGTCCAGCCCGGGGACCTCGTGACCCTCTCGGCCGCCCTCACGCTCCCCGACAGCGGCGAGAGCTACGCCTTCGCCTACTCCGCCGACGGCGTGAACTTCACAGAGATGTTCGTTGCCGCCAGCTCGGGCCACTACAGCTCCGCCCTCCCCGCGGCGACGAGCGGCAGCCTCACCCTGCGCGTCACCGACCTGGGCAGAAATCCCGGCGATCAGACGGTCCACACCCTCGGCGTCGACGCCCTGCTGATCCGCACCGAGAGCAGCGGTTCGGCGACGACGCCCCCGGCCGCACCGAGCGCGCTGAGCGCGGCCTCCCTCTCCGACAGCGAAATCACCCTCACCTGGAGCGACAACGCCGATAACGAGAGCGGCTTCACCATCGCGCGCAGCAGCGACGGCGTCACATGGGCCGACGTCGGGACCGCCCCCGCCGACGCCACCGGCTACAGCGACAGCGGGCTCGCAGCCGCGACCCTCTACCACTACCGCGTCTCGGCCTTCAACGCGGCGGGCAGCTCTGCCGCCGTCGAAGCGTCGGCTACGACCCAGGAGGCCCCGGCGACGCAGCCCCTCGTCGCGCCGACCGCCCTCGCCGCCGCCGTCTCCGGCAGCAGCGTCACCCTCACCTGGGACGACGCCAACAGCGATGAGGAGGGCTTCACTATCGAGCGCGGCACCAAGGTTATCGGCAAGATCGTTTTCGACCCGACGCCCGTCGCCGATACGACCGCGACGACCTATACCGATACCCTCGGCGCCGCCGGAACCTACTACTACCGTGTCCGCGCCTACCGCGGCACGGAGCGTTCCGACTACTCCGCGACGGTCAGCGCCCGGATCAAATGAGCCCTCCCCTCCCGGGGAGAGCTTTCGGCAACCTAAAAAAAATTCTTAGGGGAAAATCTTTCAAAGGTATAAACAACAGTTATATATAATAGCTCTATCGTTCACGAACGAAACATAAGGAGCCATCATGTGTAACACCGGTTTTTTCGACAGATTCCTGCGCTTTTTCGTCGGGGCACTGCTCTTCTTCTTCGGCCTCTTCGCGGGGAACATCCTGATCCTCGTCATCGGCCTTATCCCCTTCCTGACGGGCATCTTCAGCTTCTGCCCGCTCTACTCCGTATTGCGCATCAACACCGGCTGCAAGACCGGCGCGTAACCCCGGGCCCGGCCCGGGCCTCATCCTCAGACAGTTTCCAGCATACCCGTTTTCATCCCCGCCGATCGGCGGCACTCACACCCAGAAGGCTTCTTTCAAAATGTTCGACGACGCATCGCTTCTGCCCTACTCGACCGGCAGCGTCGAGATGGTGATCAGGTCACGGACGAAGCTGACGATCTCCGGACGCCAGATATCGTTGTGCCCCTCCATCAGCGCCTTGTCGACCGAAATGTTCAGGTAGGGATTTAGCGGGTGCGTTCGCCCCAGGTGCACCAGGTCCGACCCGACGAAGGGGAGCACGGCGCCGCTGGACTGCCGCGACCACTTCGTCTGGAAGGCGCGGTAGTCGTACCCCGCGTCCCGCAGCCGTTCCACCGCCGAGGGGTGGAGTTCGTGGGTGATGTAGGGGCGGAAGTGGCCTACGGCGGTGCGGTCCGCCTTGCCCTCGTCGAGCGCAAGCGGCGTCTCGGTTTTACCCCCTTCGCAGTAGTGGCGGTTCTCGAGGGTACGGTGGGTCTCGAAGAAGGTCGAGAGGGAACGGCCGATGGGAAAGGCCATCTTCGTCGCCAGGTCCCCCTTGGAGGTCATGACGGCGAGTTTCGGCAGCTGCGTGCCGAAATACTGGCGACAGTGCTCCTGCGAGATGTCGTAGAGCGTCGCGTAGCGCATCGCCTCGAAGGCGGGGTTGACCAGAAGGACGAGGTCGCCGAATCCCTTGGCATCGTCGCTCACCGTCTTGCCGCGGCGGCTGTCGATGAAACGGTCGGCGAGCACCTGCTGCAGCGCCGTGTAGACGACGGCGCCGCCGAAACTGTGGCCGATGACGACCATGCGGCTGTTGAGCGGCGGCGGGACTTCGGTCTCCATCCCCGCCTTGACGTTGACGATCTCCTCGAGGCGGAGCAGAAGCTCCGTCACCCCCTGGAGCCCGACGTTATGCGCCGTGTTCTTGCGGTCCCAGAAGGTCAGGTCGTTCACCCAGGGGATCTCGATGGACTCCCCGCGCCAGCCGACGTAGAGCCCGAGCACCTTGCGCTTTGCCCCGCCCTGCGCCTCGATCTCCGCCAGCGCTCCGAGCAGCCGGTCGAAGGATTCGATATTGCCGTCCCCGGACTTGGCGTTGTGGTGCCAGCCGTGCACGAAGACGACCAGCAGCACGTCGCTCTGCCCGGCGATCTCCTGGTAGCTGCCGACAACCTCGCGCATCTGAGCCCGGTCCCACAGCTGCCCCTGGTCGTCGAACTCGACGAACCCGAGGTAGTGTTCCCGCCCGCTACCCGGCGATTCGTGCAGCAGCGCGCTGTGGGCGCACCGCCCCTGCTCCGTCGGCGTGCAGAGCCCGTACTCCGTGCGGTAGGGCGCGTTCTGCGCGCAGCCGGCAAGCAAGATGACCAACGCCGCCGCGATGACTGTAGTTATCCGCATTGTTTCTCCTTGAATACCGGCGCGACGCACAGACCCGCCGGAGCTGTTGTTAAATATTGTAGTATATTATTGTTTAAGCGCAACCTTGCAGAGGACGCGCACCGTTCCGAACGCTCCGGCCGGTTTTCGGCTGTGGGTTCCTACCGCCGCTTCCATTTCGGCACAAGCCGCCCCACCCGCTGCGCATACGCTTTGTAGTCGTCCCCGTAGAGCGCATGCAGGTCCCTCTCTTCGAACCAGACGCCCACCAGCGTATAGAGCGTCATCCCAACAGCCAGGAAAAGGTGCCCGAGCGTCATCTCCGGCGTCGCCCAGAAGACCATCAGCGTTCCCGCGTACATGGGGTGACGGACGTACCGGTAGAGGGCCGGCGTCTTGAATGCGACGGGGCGGTACGCTTCGTGCCGGAGGTGGAAGAGGATCTGCCGCAGGCCGATGTACTCAAAGAGGTCGATGGCCCAGAGCGCGTGGACGACGATCAGTGCCCCGACGGCGAAGAGGGCGTAGAGCGCCGTCTGGAGCCAGGGGGTTTCGACCGACCAGACGGGCGTCGTCATCGGCTCCCAGAAGCAGAGCATCAGCGTCAGGGTAAGGTTGGCGCTCAGCACGTAGAAGGTGCGTTCGAAAAAAGGAGGGATCACCCTGGTGACGAGGGCCTTGAACGACCGGCGCGCCATCACGCTGTGCTGCAGGCCAAACAGCACGATCAGCAGCACATTGACGCCCAGCGCGTAACCGACGGAACGAACGCTGCCCGAATCGACCGACTTGGGGACGTAGAGGTTCAGCAGGAAGCCCGCCGCGTAGAGAAAGAACCCCCCGAACCATAGAAAGGCGATCACCCCCAGGGCGGCGTAAACACCGTTTTTCAAACCGCCGTCCCCATTTCCGCCACCTTCCGGCAGGCGTACTCCGTCACGAAGCCGTCGTTGCTGCGGCGTTTCTCCACCATAAAGCCCGCCTTCTCCAGCATCCCCTCAAGGACCCAGCCGAAGGTGCTGTACTCGTCGCGGATATGCGTCTCCACGTCGGCCCTGAAGGCCGCCCCGGCAACCTTCTCGAAACCGGCGATCCATGCCTCGATCTTTTCGGCGTACTCCCGCGGGCCGAACTGGAAGACGACGTCGTGGATGTAGAGCAGGCCGCCGGGTTTGAGCATGGCGTTCATCCGCAGCAGCGCGACCTGTTTCCAGAAGTCGGGCAGGTGGTGCAGCGCGGCCTTGGTCATCACCAGGGCCGCCGGCTCCCCTTCGTGTTCGTAGCCCAGAAAGCCCGCCTGTACGAAGGCGACGTTCGCATTCTCCGCGCCGAGCTTTTTCCGCGCCTGGGCGATCATCGCCTCCGAGATATCGACGGCGTAGACCTTTTGGAACACCTCAGCCGCATAGAAGGCGGTCGCCCCCGTGCCGCACCCGAGGTCGATCAGCGTCTTATTCCCCGCATCTTCAAGTTCAAGGAAGGCCATCATCTCCCCGAACTCCTTTTCATAGTCGCGGAATTTTTTGTGCTGCTCGTCGTAGGCTTCGGCCTCCTCGGCCTTCGCGTAATCGACGCCGCAGTGCCTCAATTCATCGTAGTGCCACGATTGCATCCTCTCTCCTTCACTGCGCTTCATAGGCCTGCATCAGCGTTTCGGGGATCCGCTTGGGGCGGAAGGTGTCGAGCTCGACGAAAACCCATGTCGTCTCCCCTTCGCAGACCGGCCTGCCGTCGGCAGCATGACGCAGAAGGTACCTGCGGACGCCCTGAGCCGACTTGACGCTCTCCAGCCACGTCTCCAGCTCCAGTTCGTCCCCTTCGAGCGCGCTCTGCTTGTAGGCGATGCGGTGTTCTTTGGCCACCCAGGTGCGGTGCATGGCCTTGAGCGCCTCAAATCCCAGGCCGAGCTTCTCGGAGTGCTCCGTCGCCGCTTCGAGAAACCACTCCAGGTAGCGGATGTTCCCGACATGGCCGTTCAGGTCGATGTCCTCTTTTCGGACGGTGAATCTTTTTATGTAACGCTTCATAGTAGCTGCATTATAGGCGTGTGGTTCTGAGAGGGGGTTGAAAAGTCACCCATTGAAAGGGGCAATCAAAAAGCCGCCCGATGGTTTTTGACCGGTCTCCTCTGGTCTGTTGGATATGGCCCATGCCAGACCCATTGGTTTGTGAACTTCCAGTGCTTAATAATACACTTCATTCGCCTTTGAACGCTTACGCGGCGGACCGAAGATCTCTGTCATTTGCCGTTCGGTCAGGGGAAGGGTATAGAAGTGCGTGTCCTCCTTGTTACCGACTACTGGCGAGGCTCTCCCTCCTGCGCAATGCGAGCACAGGCCGACAAATACAGCCTGTCCTTGCTCAAACTTGATATAGTAGCCCGCCCCTTCATAAGCATCCTCTTTTGCAGCTTTCTCTTTCCAGCTTTTCGGCCATTGCGGCGGCGCTTCGAAGGGTGGCAGATAACGTGAGACAATTGAAGGCGTCAGCTCGGACAGTGCGAACGAAGAACCGTTATCGTCAAATTTCAGACGAATGTCCGGCAGTTCGGATTTTTGCGCTTTGTAGATATCGATGGCGATGGAGTAATATAATGGTTCATCCGATCCGTCGAGCTGTTCCGCATGTGCGACAACCCCCGGCGTTTCGAAACGCGTCACCTGTGCACATCCCAGGAAAAATTGGCTCAAACCGAGAAAGATCACTACCTGCCAAAAAGCAGCGGCAAGCCGGCTCGGTATTTCAAGGACTTTTTTGTACCGTAGCTTGGCATTCAAGTGACACCCCTAAAAAAAAGGATTAGACCCACATTTGAAATGAGCAGTCAAAAAACCGCCCGCGTCTTTTTGATTGCTCTCCTCTGATTTTTGGACACACTAACACCCCAAAGCGCTCTCCTCGTTACAAGGAACGGCGCCTGCCAAAGGAGTAAAGTTGGCAATTAGCGGTTCACTGCAGTGCAAAATCAATATTGTCTGCCTTGACGCTAGCTGTAAAGTATCGTTACAAAAGTAAGGGGTTGTCGTCCAGGGTGGTCTCTACCTGGAATTTCAGACCATTTGGAAGTGAAGTTTTTTCAGTTCCCGGATTCCCTAGTTTGAAAAAGTTCATCCACACAAACGGTTGCGTTTTTTTTCATGCTTTCCTTAGAGTTCCGACTCTCGTTCCACAGGTTACGCTCAAAAACCTTTAAAAAATAATCCCCAAACCCAAAGTAGTAATCAGGATCCTCTTTTTTAACACGTTTGATACCATCCCAATATGCGCCATTGGCTGTCTTTCCGCCAATCGGGATCTCCACGATCCCGGATTCCACGACCTTGTTGAATGTCGTGTTCAAAACGTCACGGGAGGCATACTTTTCATTGACCATCACCAGCGTCAAAGCTCCCTCACCCTGACATATATAACCGATCAACTCCCCGGAAGAACAACGATCTCCCTTCGCGGCTGCATCGATATCGGTCCGGTGAACAGCGTAATAACAATTGTGACTCTTCTGCTGGAGTACCATTTTCTGGGGAACGCATACATATCGGGTGTCATCGCCATTCGCCAAACCGTTAGCGGCGATACAGCCCAAACAGACGAGACCTATACGTTTGAAAAAGGATCGCATAACCACTCCTGAAGACGTTTGAAGCATAATATTGCATTCTACATACAGTCGATTGAATCTATCCTGTCGTAAAACTTCTGATAGGCATTTGGGCGAACATGCAAAAAGCAAAAATTTTCTCATTGACTGCGGAAACCATTAATGCGTCAGGATTATTATGAGCGATCTCATTCTTATTCCATTAATGATAAAGTATCATTCTCTAAGCTTCAGGCGGCTATTTTTACCACTACTAGCTATCGCGCCAAACGGCTGAAGCAGTCAGCAAAGGATTCTTATGTTTATGTTTAAAGTAACGTTACCGATGCTCCTCGCCCTTCTGATGCTCTCCGGAAGCGCACTGTCGGCAGTCACCCTCGATCACCCGAGTCAGCGTCGCACCCTGGTGGATTTTACACCCAATACTTCCAGCAGGATCATGGTCGGCAAGGATAAAGCCACATGTCTGCGTGGCATCTATCAGAAAGGGCGTACCTATAACTATTATACGGTCACGAACAGCCCGGAGCTAAAAGGTAGCAATTATAATGGTTTTCAGTTTGTGACACGGATATATGATGACACGGTCAAATATGTCTTTTTGATGCAAGACGATAAACCTGTACGTTATCTCGAGGCCCAGGAAGGCAAATGCCGCGGCGTTTATAGTTTTATAGGCCCGGACCGCTACTCCATCAGTTGCAAGGCTACTGCGGATGGCGTAAAGTTTTCCGGATGGGCAGCGGGGGACGTGCTCTGGAATCCGTTCACCAAGGTGGATTTCAAATATGACAGTTTGATGCACATGAGTATCGACGACGCTTTTGTCGACGTGGACGTCAACCCCGAAAAACTCGTTCAGGCATTAAGCAGTGCTTTTCAGGCGCAGGGGAACCGTATCTTGAAGAGAGAAAAACTGGATGCCTATCCTAAAAAAGATCCGCATGCGGTGGCATGTCAGGCGGCAACTCATGACATCGCGCGTCAGGAGTTTTCAGCGTATCGGTTCAACAATTTCAATCTTTACAAAAAGATCGACCGAAACAAGCCATTTACGGAAAGAGGAGTCCAAAACGGTTGCCCAATCGTAGGCATGGTCAAAGACCCCAATGTCGAGAGTTGGTTCCTCAAAGTTGAAATCCCCCGAAGCACTTTTTCCGGCACGATGTCCGTCTCTGATGCCAATGCATTGTTCCGTTTGGGTGAAGGCGGGGTGTCCGCTCCTAAAGAAGGGGGTGCCGATGCATTCGCTTCACGGTTGTATCTTTGGGCCTGGAACGAGCCGAAAACCGGGAAGACCAAGGTGTACATGATCGCAAAGCCGGTAAACAATCAGGTCGAAGCATGTAACGGTTGCAATATCGGTCATGACTGGTGGCAAGACGCCAACGGATATTTGGAGTTCCAATTGGTACAAAAATATCTTGGCCTGCTACGCGAGTTGAATCAATCCAAAGCACTCAGGAAGCAGGTCAATGCGGGCGGGCCTGCCAAGTAGTCGTGAGTGTGCTATTGATAGCGTTTTTTCCAATCCCTATCACTGCTGTACTCGACACCTTTGGATTCAAGGCATTCACCGTATGCTTGAGTGTTGGCCTTATGGCCCGCCTCCAAGCACTGGGCGACAACATCCATCTCATGTAGCGACGGCGTTCTGCATGAATCCAACCACCTGACACCCAGGGTATTGCAACACCCTGCAAGCATGAACAGCAGCGTTAATGGAAACAATGACGTTAATTTCATGAAACACCTATAGCTGTCGGCTGGGCCTCTGAGTCATACCGCGGCTTTTGCCGGTAATGATCACCGGGAATAGAATTTATTTCCATGCTCTGTTCCGCCATATCCGTGCTACGGAATAGATGGCTAAAAATATCCCGATGTAGCAGGGAAGCTTTAACGGATGTTGATCGGCGACATCCACAAAGAGATCGACGATCCCGATCAGTGCGACAGCGAGAACGGCGACAAGGGCGCTCTCCTCATGCGCATGTCCGCCCTTCATATCCGTACCGCCAGCGTGCTTGGCTCAACGTTTATTGGGATAATTGCCATATGGTTTGCTCGAACTGTTCTCTCATGCATCTACCGTTTAAAATGAGCAATCAAAAAGCCGCCTGCGGGTTTTTGATTGGTCTCCTCTGGTTTGTTAGGTGGGCTTTTAAGTCCTCCAAACACTTGAATGTTGTATCTTCGATTGACACAGCTTGATTTAGAATATTCTCAAGATTTTCCGCGCTTGCAATGCCATCTGGTATTAATTCAAATGTGTCGTGGTCGAACATTCCTTTTGCCTTGTGGATAGTGCCAATGTAACGCTGTCCCAGATCACTACAAAACTCATACTCTCCATTCTCAACATCTACCGCCTCTATCCATGACGGCGGGGCTTGTGGTGAGTCAAATGTTTCGAGTACTCGATCATCACGTAAAATTAGCATCATGTTGTCACCTAACGTTTAAAATGAGCAATCAAAAAGCTGCCCGCGGGTTTTTGATTGGTCTCCTTTGGTTTGTTAACCACTTTACGCAATTTGTTCGATTCTGCATTTTTGACATAAAGGGTAGTTCTCAACCAGTTCTGATATCATGGATTTCATCTCTGCAAATGAAGTACCATATAAATAAAGAGCCGTTTCTGTTGGTCCCTGCCAATAGCTATATACTCTTCCAATTCCTTTTGTTAATCGATCTAGCTCACTATAAACAAAATTAGAATCGCTGTTTGCATATACTTCATCGTCCAAGTCAGTTCC
>QKCD01000046.1 GCA_003245815.1 Sulfuricurvum sp. | reverse complement strand
ATCAAATACGGGGCCAACTGGGCGATGCAGGAGGCTGCCGAGGGGAGTCTGCGGATGGGGGCCGAAACGCTCCTGGCGATGGACGTGGACAAAGACACGGTCCGCGACCTGCTGACGGCCCTGCGCAAAGACGATTACGCCGCTCTGGAGGGGCGCAGCGCGGCACTTCAAAACGCGGGGTAATCCGGCCGCGGCATCCCCGGGCTCTCTCACACCAACCCCGCCGCTTTCGGCAAACCCTGCGAAAATCTCATCCGATCTTCTCGACTTAACAGAAAATTAACACATCGAAGTAATAATATTACATCAAATTCAGGTGCCCCTACGGCGCCGAAAGCAGGTTTGGTGGAGTACCTTTCGTTACTGTTGATCGGGCTCTCCTACGGTTCGACGGCCTGCATGTTCAGCTGCATGCCCTTTCTCAGCCCGCTGCTGCTGACGCAAAGCGGCAGGCCCGGCGGGGGGCTGTATGCCGTATCGCTCTTCAGCATGGGGCGCATCGTCAGCTACACCCTGATGGCGCTGGCGGCCTCTTTCGGCGCCCTGGCCGTCAAGACCCTCCTCGCCGACAAGGTACTCTCCCAGGGGCTGCTCGGGCTGAGCACCTTTTTCGTCGGCATGCTGCTGCTCTACCGCAGCTACCGGGCACAGGGATGCTGCAGCGCGGCGGGGAGGACACAGGGCGTTCCGGGGAGCGCGGGCTATTTCGCGATGGGCTTCGCGATGACGCTCAACCCCTGCGCCCCGCTGCTCTCCCTGGTGGCGCTGGCGGCGGGCAGCAGCGGGGCGGCGGATGCCCTGGCCATGGGCCTGGCCTTCGGCATCGGGGCGGTGAGCGCCTCGTGGCTGCTCTTCGGCCTCGTCTTCTCCCGGGTGGCGCGGGAGGCGGTGATGCAGCTCTCCCGCTACAAAAGCGTGA
Organism: Sulfuricurvum sp.; assembly: GCA_003245815.1. Lineage (GTDB taxonomy): Bacteria > Campylobacterota > Campylobacteria > Campylobacterales > Sulfurimonadaceae > SZUA-415. The sequence goes on along the minus strand of QKCD01000046.1, from coordinate 2,535 downwards.
TCGAACGGATCGCCGCGCTGCTGCTGATGGCGCTGGGAGTCGCGACAATGAACGGGTTGACCCGAATCTAGGAGGAATTATGGTGCGATATGTGATGGCTGCCGTCGTGACGGCAGCCGCGGTCTGGGCGGCAAGGCCCGCGGGGATCCCCCCGAAGGCCTCTTACGAGAAGGCGTTCTGTGCGCCGATATGGATCAGCAAGGAGAACCCCAATGCCGGTGCGAAAAAGTGGGGCGGCATGGGTTCCGGCGGGGGGCACGGCCGCCCGGAAGGGAGCAGCAAGCTCTGGCTGGTGACCGGCGGCAGGGGGGGCGCGCCCCGAAGCGTCGGCAGCGCCGGCGGGACGGTGACGGCCTTCGACAACGACATGCAGCGCGTCGACGCCAACGTCTCGGCGAAACGGGGCAGCGCGGTGATCGCCGTCGCCACGGCGAATCCGGGGCTCTATACCCTCTACTACGAGGAGGACGCCGTCGCGGAGGGGGTACGCTGCACCGCGAGCGCCAAGTACGAACTGGTCTACGGCCGCCACGGCGACAAGGTCGATCTCAACCTGGCGGAGTCGACGGCGCTCCCCTTCGAGATCGTCCGCGTCAAGGAATCGGACGAGGGGCTCTTCACCCGCTTCTTCTCCGGTGACAACGTGACGTTCAAGACGATGGCCGGCGGGAAGCCGCAGCCGGGGGTGGCCCTGACGCTGCGCACGGGCGAAGGGTGGAGCAAACGGGTCGTCTCCGACGAAAACGGTTCCGCCTCCTTTACGCTGATCAAGGAGTACTTCCCCGCGTGGAACGAGTTCGACAAGCGCCACGAGGACCGTTTCGTCGTGACGGCGACCTGGACGGAGGAGGGCAACGGTACGCTGGGGGAGAGCCCCTATGAGAAGCACCGTTACGTGGCGACCTACCCGGGACGCTACTTCCCGGAGCCGAGCAGCTACAAGTCCTACGCCTACGCGCTGCTCTTCGGCACGGCGGCGGCGCTGCTGACGGGCATCTTCGTCTACATCTACCGGCGCCGGAGGATGAAACCGTTTACGGAGGTCCGTTTCGATGAACAGGATTAGGCGTTTTCTCGACCTGGGCAACCTGCGGCGCTTCCGGGCGATCGTGCAGCTGGTCACCTTCGTACTGCTGATCTACGGGGCCTACTTCGCGATCGACCTCGGCAGCGAGATGCCGGTGCTCTCCTGCGGCTACGACAGCGAGAACGGCGGCATGTGCTACCTGCTGCCGCTGCAGCACCAGCTCGGCCGTCCGCTGGGGGTGCTCTTCAGCATGGCGAGTATCGGCATCCTCATCGGCTTCGTGACCTTCCTGCTCTGGTTCATCGTCTTCAACAAGGCGTGGTGCGGCTTCGTCTGCCCCCTGGGGACGATGCAGGACTGGCTGACGTCGCTGCGCAAGCTCTTCGGCATCCGCTACAGCAGCTACAACCAGGAGCAGTTCAACAGGCTGAAGGTGATCAAGTACGTCCTGCTTATCCTGCTGCTTCTGCTGCCGGTGGGCATCGGGTCCGGGGTGATCGGCGGCGAGTGGCGGGCGGCCTTCTGCCAGATCTGCCCGGGGCGGATGATCACGCCGCTCTTCGTCGGGGACTTCTCCCAGTGGACGATCGACTTCTCCAGCAGGACGACGATGATTTTGACGGCGCTGGGGATGGTCTTTACGGGGATGTTCATCGCCGGCGCTTTCGTCAAGAAGCGCTTCTTCTGCTTCTTCTGCCCGATGAGCGCGCTGCACTACAGCTTCAGCAAGCTCTCGATCATGAAGCTGACGAAGGAGGGCTCCAAGTGCACCAAGTGCGGCGACTGCTACAACGTCTGCGACATGCAGATCAAGGATATCGCCGATGACGTCAAGAGCCACGACATCCTCCGCGACGACTGCACCCTCTGTATGAAGTGCATCGCCGCCTGCCCCGAAGAGGGGTGTCTGAGGGCCGATATTGCCGGCTTTACCATTTTCCAGTCCACCAAGGAGGGATTTTCCAAACGCATGCAGATGAACCGACCGGGAGGCGACGATGAACGCCCGTAACCAACACACGATAGAGAGCCCTTCGGAGCGCCAGGGGCGCCACAAGGCGATGGAAGCGGTGAAGGTGCTCGACACCCTCCGCGAGATCGCCGTCAACCCCTCGGGGGCGATGGCGTACTTCTACGACCTCTACCTGCGCTACCACTGCGACATGGAACCGCTGCACGAAGGCAAGACGAAGGTGGGGACGATGTGCATCCAGGTCCCCTACGAGGTGATCGACGCCCTCGGCGCCGCGCCGGTACGGCTCTGCAACGGCTTCTACACCGACGACGAGATCGGAAGCGAATACCTCCCCTCGAAGTCCTGCCCGCTGGTGAAGGCGACGGTGGGGGCCTTCGCGACGGACCACTTCACCGACGCGCCGGACCTCGTCGTGACGCCGACGACCTGCGACCAGAAGACGAAAGCGACGGGGATCGTCGAGGAGATGGGTTACCCCGTCTTCGAGATGGAGTTCCCGAGGGTCAAGGAGAGCGAGGAGAGCCGGGAGTAC
>QKCD01000003.1 GCA_003245815.1 Sulfuricurvum sp. | reverse complement strand
TTTCATGGCAGTAAAAGCGGCGATCAACGGCACAGGGCGGATCGGGATGATCTGCGCGAAGATCATCACCGGGCGCGACGACATCGAGCTGGTGGCACTCAACACGACAGCGTCTCCGGAGATGCTGGAGTACCTCTTCAAATACGACAGCGTCCACGGCGGCATTGATGCCAAGGTGATCGACGCGAGCACGATCGAGATCAACGGCAAGCGCGTGAAGCTCTTCAGCACCCGCGATCTCAGTGAACTGGACTTCGGTTCGGCGGGCGCCGAAGTGGTTGTCGAGTGTACGGGCGCCTTCCTCACCACCGAGAAGTGCCAGGGCTACCTGAAGAACGGCGTCAAAAAGGTCGTCATGTCCGCTCCGGCGAAAGACGACACTCCGACCTACGTCATCAACATCAACACCGACGACTACCAGGGCGAAGCGATCATCTCCAACGCCAGCTGTACGACCAACGGCCTGGCACCGCTCTGTAAGGTCCTCGACGACGCCTTCGGCATCGAGAACGGCCTGATGACGACGATCCACTCCTACACCAACGACCAGAACGTCCTCGACGTCAAACACAAGAAGGATATGCGCCGCGCCCGCGCCGCGGCTTTGAACATGATCCCGACGACAACGGGTGCCGCCAAGGCGATCGGCCTGGTCATGCCGCACCTTCAGGGCAAGCTCAACGGCTACGCGATGCGTGTTCCGACCCCGGATGTCTCCGTCGTCGACCTGACCGTCAACCTGAAGACGGCCGTAACGAAGGAGAGCGTCAACGCCGCCTTCGCCGAAGCGGCCGAGACGAACTTCAAGGGACTGCTCGAGATCGACAACGACAAGCGCGTCTCCAGCGACTTCATCGGTTCCCGGTACAGCAGCACCTACGTCCCCGACATGGTGAGCGTCGTCGACGGCAAGACCGTCAAGGTCCTCGCCTGGTACGACAACGAGTGGGGCTACTCCGAACGCCTCGTCGATATGTGTGTCTTCGTGGGGAACAACTGATGCTCTCCTTCAGCCGTGACTTCAGTTTCGACCTTTCGGACCCGCGCCAGCGCGTGATGGAGGAGGCCCTCGCCGCTGTCGGCGAGGAGCGCTCCAGCGGCCGTATCGGCTACTACAACCTGCCGGAGGGATCGCTCCCCCTGATCGAGGCAGCGGAGCGCTTCGCCGCGGAGAGCCCCCTCTTCGCCGCGGTCACCGATATCGCCGTTATCGGCATCGGCGGTTCCTCACTCGGGATCAAGGCCGTCGATGCGCTGATGCGGGTGAAGAAGTCGGGCGGCCGCAGGCTGCACTACTTCGAAAACTCCGACCCGATCAATATCGCGCAGACGATGGCGAAACTGGAGAAGGCACGCACCCTCTTTATCGTCATCTCCAAATCCGGCGGTACGATTGAGACGACCTCCATCTTCAAGACCCTGATCGGCCACTACGACCTGCAGCTTGACGGCGCGGACCGCGGGCGCGTCCTCGTTATCACCGACGCCGGCTCTTCGCTTTCGCAGTTCGCCGACCACTACGGCATCACCCAGTACAATATCCCCGCCAATGTCGGCGGCCGTTTCTCGGTGCTGAGCGCGGTGGGGATCGTCCCCCTCACCCTGGCGGGGTACGACACGAAGGCGCTGCTCGACGGCGCACGGGGATTCCGTGACCGCTTCTTCGAGGGGCGGGAGAACCACCTGCTGGAGAAGGCGTGCTACTACTACGAGCAGTCCGCTGAGCAGAGCATCAACGTCCTCTTCTCCTATGCCAACGAGCTGGAGGACCTGACGAAGTGGTACGTGCAGCTCTGGGGTGAATCCCTCGGCAAGATCGACGTCGAGGGGAACCGCGTCGGGATGACCCCGATCGGCATTATCGGCTCGATCGACCAGCACTCCTTTTTGCAACTGCTGATCGAGGGGCCGCTGGACAAGACGGTCACCTTTATCAAGGTGGAGGATTTCGAGAACGACCTGACGATCCCGGAGATCACCCTGCCGTTCATCGAGAAGACCGACTTCATCAACACCAACAGCTTCCGGACCCTGATCAACGCCCAGTGCGACGCCACCAAGGAGAGCCTGGTGCAAAGCGGCGTCGCGACGGACATGATCACCCTCTCGAACATCTCCGAGGCCAATATCGGGGCGATGATGCTATACTACGAACTTTTAACCTCCCTGGTCGGAGCGATGCTAAAGGTCAACACCTATGACCAGCCGGGCGTGGAGCTGGGCAAACAGATCCTCTACGGGAAGTTCGAGAAGTAACTACCAAAGGAGTGCAGATGATCCTGCATGATTATGAATTTGACCCGAAATACACCACGAGCGTCGCCTATTTCTCGATGGAGTTCGCCATCCATCAGGCCCTAAAGACCTATTCGGGCGGTCTGGGCTTCCTGGCGGGGTCGCATATGCGCAGCGCCTACGACCTGCAGCAGAACGTCGTCGGGGTGGGGATCCTCTGGAGCTTCGGCTATTACGACCAGACCCGCCACGAAGACCGCAGCCTGCAGCCGGAGTTCATCCGCAAGCACTACTACTTCCTCGAGGACCTCGGGGTCAAGGCGACGGTGAACATCCACGACAAGGATGTCCATATCAAGGCATTCTACCTGCCGCCGGACATCTTCAGCTCGGCGCCGCTGATCCTGTTGAGCACGGACATCCCCGAAAACGACTTCCTGGCGCGCACCATCACCCACAAGCTCTACGATAACAACGAGGAGACCCGGATCTCCCAGGAGATCGTCCTGGGCATCGGCGGGGTGCGGGTGCTTGAAGCGCTGAAGCAGAATATCGCGATCTATCACATGAACGAGGGGCACGCCCTGCCCCTCGTCTATGAGCTCTACGGCAAACTGCGCGATCTCGAGGAGGTGAAAAAACGGGTTGTTTTCACGACCCACACCCCCGAGGCGGCGGGGAACGAAGAACACAACATCCACCTGCTCGACCGCTTCGGCTTCTTCGACGGGCTCCACCTCGACGAGGTACGGGCGATTACGAAGACCCACGGCGACAGCTTCAACCTGACGGTGGGGGCGCTGCGGGCTTCGAAACTCACCAACGCCGTTTCGCAGTTCCACGGCGAAGTGGCCAACCGGATGTGGGCGGAGTGCGACGGGCGTTCGGAGATCATCTCCATCACGAATGCGCAGAACCGCCGTTTCTGGACGGACAAGGGGATGCTCGCCGCCCTCGACGATCACGAGGACTATGCCCTCGTCGCCCGGAAGAAGCACCTCAAGCGGGCGCTTTTCAACGTCGTCGCCGACCAGACGGGCAAGATGTTTGACCCCAACGTCCTGACCATCGTCTGGGCCCGCCGTTTTGCCGAGTACAAGCGCCCGGGCCTGCTCAAGCAGGATTTCGAGCGGTTCCAGCGGCTGCTCGAGCGTGAGGACAGGCCGATCCAGGTGATCTGGGCCGGCAAGCCCTATCCCTTCGACACGAATGCCGTCAACGCCTTCAACGAGCTGATCCACATCAGCCACCGCCTGAAGCGGATGGCCGTGCTGGTCGGATACGAGCTGGAGCTCTCCCGGCTGCTGAAGAAGGGGAGCGACGTCTGGCTCAACACGCCGCGGGTCTCCCGCGAGGCGAGCGGCACCAGCGGGATGAGCGCCAGCATGAACGGCACCATCCACTTCTCCACCAACGACGGCTGGCATCCGGAGTTCGCCAAGCACGCCTGCAACGCCTTCACGATCCCCGAGATCGACCACACGACGCCGACGGAGGTGCAGGACCGTGAAGACAACAAGAACCTGATGGATATCCTCGAGAACGAGATCATCCCGACCTACTACGACCGGCCGGCCCAGTGGACCCAGATGATGAAGACGGCGATGCGTGACGTGATCCCCGCCTTCGATTCGGGACGCATGGTGCACGAGTACTACCTGAAGATGTATGATGCCTAAAGGATAGCGCATGACCAGCAATATCGCCTTTATGGGCGGTGTGAAGAGCCTCAAGGACGTGGACGTCACCGGGAAGCGGGTGCTGATCCGGGTCGACTTCAACGTCCCGATGGACGCCCATTTCAATATTTCCGACGACCGCCGCATCCGCGCGGCGCTTCCCACCATCAACTACTGTATCGACCACAACGCCTGTTCCATCACCCTCGTCACTCACCTCGGCCGTCCCAAGGGGGAGTACGAGGCGCGCTACAGCCTCCGGCACATTCAGAAGCGCCTCGAGCGGCTGCTGCAGAAGCGGGTGGAGTTCATTGAGGATTTCGAAGCCTCCAAGGAGGAGATCGCGGCCTGTTCGCTGGAACGGGTCTTCCTGCTGGAAAATATCCGCTTCCATAAGGGGGAGAAGGCCAACGACCCCGAGTTCGCCCGCAAACTGGCGGGGATCTGCGACATCTACGTCAACGACGCCTTCGGCACCTCCCACCGCAAGCACGCCTCAACCTACGGGGTGGCGGAGTATGTCGGTACGAGCGTGGCGGGCTTCTTGATGATGCGGGAGATCGAGGCCTTCGCCAAGGCGCTCGAGAACCCGATCCGGCCGATCGCGCTGGTCGTCGGCGGGGCGAAGGTTTCGACGAAGATCACCCTGCTGGGGTCGGTCATGCCGAAGATCGACAAGCTGATCATCGGCGGGGCAATGAGCAACACCTTCCTCTACGCCCTGGGCTACGAAATGCATGCCTCGCTCTTCGAGGCGGAGTTCGTCGAGACGGCGCGGGAAGTGCTTGACGCGGCCAGGCGGCACGGGGTGAAGGTCTACCTCCCCGTCGACGTCGTCATCACCGACTCCGTCGAGAAGCCGGTGGACGTGAAGGTCGTCCCCGCCCAGGACGTGATGGAGGGGTTCAGCGCGGTGGATATCGGCCCGGCGACGGTGAAGCTTTTCTCCGAGGCGATTGAACTCTCCAACACGATTATCTGGAACGGCCCGATGGGACTCTACGAGGTGGACCGCTTCGCCAAGGGGACCTACAAGCTGGCGACGGCGATCGCCGACTCCTACGCCTATACGATCGTCGGGGGCGGCGACACGGCCGACGCCGTCGAGAGAGCGGGGGAACAGGAACACTTCAGCTTCATCTCCACCGGCGGCGGGGCGAGTCTGGAGCTGCTGGAGGGGAAGGTGCTGCCGGGGTTCGAACGGCTCGACCGCAGGGCGTAACCCCGCTCAGCGCATCCGGTAGTAGCCGACCTGGGTCAGGGCCTGGAGGTCAAGTTCCTCCTGGTCGAAATCCTTGACCGTGCCGTAGGGGAGCTGGGCGACGGGGATGACGTCCCAGTGGAGCTCGTAGGGGGAGGCGGCGTGTTTGAAGGCGAGGAGCTTTGCCTGCACCTCTTCGCTGAGGTATGCGAACATGATGACAGTGGCACCGACGTCGATTCCGCGTTCGCAATGTAGCATGCCGTATTTTAGTGGGATACGGCTTAGGAACGGATTTTTATGACGGCGAATTTCGCTATAGTGTCATCCTTCCATTTCAAGCAGGGGAAAGCGATGTTTTTTGAACCGGGATTCTTGGGGACGCGTGCGGCGATGTACATGGACGTCGTCACCGTCTATTTCGCGCTGCTGCCGTTCCTGACGGCCTTTGCCATCCGTTTCGCCGTGAAGGGCAACCACGCGGCCCACTACCGGAGCCAGATGGCGATTCTCGCCCTGACGCTGCTGCTCGTCGTCGTTTTCGAGATCGGCGTGCGCATCGGGGGCGGGTTCCTCGCCTACGTCAAGGAGAGCGGCGTCAACTACCCCTTCATGGTCACTTTCCTCGTCATCCACATCCTCGTCGCCATGGCGACGGTGGGCAGCTGGGTCTTTCTCATCTACTCGGCCCGCCGGGTCTACCTGGAGCAGGGCCCCTCGGCCGAAGCCTTCGCCGGTCACAAACGGACGGGGCGGCGCGTTTTCGGCGGGATCGTCCTCACCTCCGCGATGGGCGTGGCGATCTACCTCTTCCTCTTCATGATGTAGCCCCGGGGCGGCTGCGCAGCACGGCTACGACGTTGCCTGCCAGCAGCAGCGCCCCGGCGGCCATCACCGCCACTCCGCCGTGAAAGAGCGGCGTCTGCTCCGAAACGATTCCCTCGGTCGCCGCCAGCATCCCGACGAGGCTGAGAAAAAACTGCAGCTTCGCCAGCTTCTCGTTGACCATCTCGTGCAGGAGCGGCACCTCCCGTTCCCCGACGAGGGGGGCGTAGCGTTCGAACCAGACGAGAAAGGGGACGACCCGGTAGAGATGCCCCATGATGAGAAAGGCGATGAATCCGCTCATCAGCAGCCAGAAGGCGAGCTGCAGCGCCCCGTCGTTCCCAGACACCATCCAGAATCCCATCATCAGCCACGCGGCGGCCAGGGCCGCGAAGGCGGCGTAGATGTGCAGTGACCAGCTGTCGTACTCCCTCTTCTGTCGGGAGCGGGCGAAGCGGATGACGAGAAGGAGGTAGAGGGCCGTGGCGGCCAGGACCGCCAGCAACGCCCCCCACTCCAGCCAGGATAGCCCGGTGAGGGCGGCTGCCGCCGTCAGGGTCACGGCGGCGACCATCGTGTAGAAACTTCTGCCGAAGGCGTTTTCGCTCAGGCGCCGCGCCCTACCGAACATCGGCAGCAAGACGGTGGAGACCCCCATGATGCTGACCATCACGTAGCCGCCGAAGAGGATGACGACGTGGGCCTTGAGCCAGGGGAGGAGCTCGATGCCGATGCGCCCCTCCAGGCCCAGGGCGATGAGCAGACCGCCGACGATCCCCAGCAGGAGAAAGAGGGTACCGATCCGCATCGAGAGCAGCACGCTGCTGCGCCTCCGGCTTCGGCCCAGGGTCCGGTGAAGATTGAACGCGAAGGCGGCCATGGCGGCGAGCACGGCGAGGCCGCCGGGCAGCAGCAGGGCGGGGGCGCTGTAGAAGCCCGCCGCCAGAAGGAGCGTTCCCGCCGCGAGCAGCGGCCAGACGAGCTTTAGCGTCGCGGGATGAGCGTGGTGGGTCTCGGAGAGGACGGGAAGCAGCTGGGCCATCGAGGCGAAGATGATCATCATGACAAAACCGAGCATGTGGAGGTGGACCCATCCCAGGAGTTCGAAGGCCTGCGGCGCGGCGGGGAGCTCCACGAAGAGCAGCGCGCCGAGGGAGGCGAGGTAGAAGAGCAACCCGGCGATGACATAGGGCGCGGTGACCCGGATGGGCGGGGAGAACTCCGGGGAGACGTTCATGGTGATCCTTTGGCTGAAAATTATAGTCCAGTCGGGTGGAGATGACGTTGATACGGGTCAAGAGGGGTACAATGTCTGCATGGATATCAAACGGTTCGAAGCGCAACTGCGCGCCCTGCCCGAGGGGGCGAGCGATGTACATTTCCGGGGGCGGCGCTATCTGCTGCGCAAGGAAACCCTGCTGGGGGGACGTCTGATCAAGTGTTACGCGGAGGAGCTCGGCGGCAATGATTTCGTCAGCCTGAACTACTACCCGGGGCTGGAGCTGCTCAAACCCTGCGAGATGCCCGCGGCGAAGGTGGCGGCTTTCGTCGAGGAGGTCTTTAGTACTGCTTGTAGATGAGGTAGCCGACGACAAGCATGCTCATCGCGACGGTCAGGTAGGGGCTTAGCCACATGGAGAAGCCGACGACGGCGAAAAGGACCGCCAGGGAGAGCGCTGCGGCGAGGAGAAAGACGAGTGCTGCCGCCCAGCAGACGATGGGGCCGTAGGTGTTGTGCTTGCACTGAAGCCATGTGTACATCTTTTCCATGGCGCCCATTGTAGAAGAAAAGGGTTCAAAGCAAAAATACGGAAACCAATTAAATGGCAAACGAGAAGTGGGTTTAAGAAAACAAAAACTTATAATGTAGAGGCGCTCAATCCTCCCGGTATCGGGCCATGCCGCACCCCCCTTTTTTGGTCGGCGGGTGCTCCTTGAGGTAGGTCAGGTCCTCGAGGGTCTGCCGCAGGACACGTTTCTGCTGGACGAGGGGCAGCATCAGGTCGTCTTTGTCGTTGAGGGAGAGTTTCGGGTTCATGACGATGGATTGGACCTCTTCGTCGATCTCCCGCAGGGCGTTTTCGATATGGGTGATTGCTTTCATAGCGTGATTATAGACGATCCACTTTAAAAGGCAGCGGGTGGCGTGGGGATTTAATCTTTTTATCAGAGCCCGATTAGAGTACACTTTCTTTTCAGCAACAGTTTCGAGGATTATTGATGAGTTTTGTCCGGATGCTCTCTCCGCTTGTCGCCCTGATCATCTCCGCCTGGAGTTTCCTGCAGGCACCGACGCCGCGCCACCCGGCCCCCGAAGCGGCGACCGGAGTGAGCCGGCTTGACTTCTCTCCCCTGGACGTCCCCCTAGCGCCGGAGGCGCAGCGGGAGCTGCGGACGGCAACATCGGTGAGCGACCTTGAAACGGGCGCGACCTATCCCGTCGGCTTCACGGAGCTGATGCGCAGTGGCCGGGAGGATAACAGCGAGATCTTCGGCGGGCTCAAGGATGCCCAGGAACGTCCCCTGCGTTTTCCCGACGGCACCCACTACGTCTGCAGCGGCACCAACGCCGTGCCGGGGGCCGGACCGGACTTCTTCTCGATCCTCGACGACCCCGACGGCAGCGGGAAACGCTACATGGTCACCCAGTTCGAATGCGCCATCGGCGCCTACTACGTGAACGCGATCGCCCAGGACGCCGCAGGGACTCTCAAAGCCGTGCCGGGTACCCTGCGCTACGTCGGCCAGCAGGCGTATCACGGCGGCCGGAACCACTGTGCCGGGAGCAAGACCCCCTGGGAGTCGCACCTGGGCTCGGAGGAGTACGAGGCGGACGCGCGCATCATCGGGCAGTACCGTCGCGCCGACGGCACGACCGGTTTTGCCGATTTCGACGAAACGGCGAAGTTCTTTGGCGGCGACGCATGGCAGGCCGACCCCTACTACTGGGGGTGGGTGACCGAGGTGCAGCTCGAAGCGGGTGTGCCCGATTACCGCAAGCACTACGCCATGGGGCGCTTCTCCCACGAGGTGGCCTACGTCATGCCCGACGACCGTAGCGTCTACATGAGCGACGACGGCACGAACGGCGGGCTCTACCTCTTCGTCGCCGACCACGCCTCGAATCTCAACAGCGGCACCCTCTACGCCGCCCGCTGGCGCCAGCGCAGCACCTACGAGGGGGGCGGCGCGGACCTGGAGTGGATCAGCCTCGGCCACGCCTGCGAGGCGGAGATCCGCCGCGCGCTGGAAGCGCGGCCTGCTTTTTCCGACCTTTTCGAGTCGGAGGCGCCGCACGAAGACGGCAGCTGTCCGACGGAGGGATTCGCCCCGGTGAACAGCGCCGGCAGGACGGAGTGCCTGAAACTGCGCCGCGGCCGCTACAGCGAGGCCGCCGTCTCCCGGCTGGAGAGCCGCCGCTATGCGGCGCTTATGGGAGCGACGACGGAGTTCCGCAAAGAGGAGGGGATCACCTACGACCCAGACCATCGCCGCCTCTACGTCGCGATCAGCGAGGTGGGGCGGGGGATGCGCGACGGTGACGGGGAGTTCGACGCGGGCGGTCCGAACGATATCGCCCTGGAGGAGAACGGCTGCGGGGCGGTCTACGCCCTGAACATCGCCGACGCCCCCCGAAACGACAGCCGCGGCAAGCGGATCGACAGCGCCTACGTCGCCGCCGACATGGAGGCGATCCTGACGGGGAGACCGAAAACGTACGCCCCGGATGATCCCTACGCCGGGAACATGTGCGACGTCGGGGGGATCGCCAACCCCGACAACCTCACCTACCTGCCGGGGGGCAATCTGCTGGTGATCGGGGAGGACAGCAAAAACCACCGCAACAATGTCCTCTGGGGCTACGACGTCGTCAGCGGCACCCTGCAGCGGATCGCCACGCTCCCCCTGGGGGCCGAGGCAACCGCCCCCTACTGGTACGGGGACCTCGGCGGTTACGGCTATCTGAGCCTGACGGTCCAGCACCCCGAGGGGGAGGCCTCCTACACGGGGGTGATCGGTCCCTTCAGGCCGCTGCGCTAGCCTACCAGCCGTGCCCCCCGAAGGGGTAGCCGTTGGCGTCGAAGGCGAGGTCCTTCAGGCCGAAAAAATAGGGCATGTCGGGGGTAGAGAGGTGCCAGTAGTTGCGGCGGTTGAAGCGGATGTAGCGCCCCATGGCCTCCAAGTCGAGCCGCCAGCGGTCGTCGAACTCCTCCCGTGCCAGGAACCAGGGGTGGCAGGTTCGAGCCTCGATCCGGTAGCGGATGACGGCACGGCGCCGGTCGGTGTCGAAATAGACCCCCTCAAGATCTGGGCGGCAGGCGTCGTAGGAGGTGACGGCGTTGGCGCGCTGGGTCGCGGTGACGTTGCGCTCTTGCAGCATCGCCGCGGAGGCTTCGGTATAGAGCCCCGGGTCGCGCAGCAGCGCCCCTTCGCGGGCCGCCGCGATATAGGCCTCGACGCTTTGCAGCGGTGACATGGCCGCCTCCCGGGGGGAGGGCTCCGCCGGCGCTTCGGGAGTGTCGGGGTTCCTGAAGGAGGTGACGAGCAGCAGCAGGCTGAGGGCAAAGCCGAGGACGTAGAGGGGCAGCTTCACAGGTCGAAAAGGGTCGGCTCGAGTGCCTTGAGCCGGAAGGTGCGCCGGTGGACGGGACTATAGCCGTGGCGGCGGATCGCGTCGACATGGGCCTCGGTGCCGTACCCCTTGTGGCTTTCGAACCCGTAGGCGGGGTACTCCGAGCCGAGGGCGACCATCTCGCGGTCGCGGGTCACCTTGGCGAGGATGGAAGCGGCGCTCACCTCGGCGACCTGGGCGTCCGCCTTGACCATCGTCCGCAGCCCCGGGACCCCGAAGGTGCTGTTGCCGTCGAAGAGGTAGTCGTCGGCGCCGACATGGGCCTTGATCGCCTCGAGTCCCGCGGCGAGGCAGCGGGAGATGCCCTGCGCGTCGATCTCGGCGGCGCTGAAGCGGACGATATGGTAGATCGCGCTGGCGGTGATCGCCTCAAAGAGGGCCTCGCGCCGCTTCTCCGTCAGCTTTTTCGAGTCGTTCAGTCCCGCGACGGGGGCGTTGAGCACGACCCCCGCCATCACCAGCGGGCCCGCGATCGGGCCGCGTCCCGCTTCATCGATTCCGCACAGCGGCATGGAGGCTCCTTTGAGTGGGCTGTTTTGAAATGGTACCGAATTTGGTTAAAATGGAACCATTACGCCGTGACAAAGGCCTGCGATGAAAAAGCCGATACTCCTGCTGCTGTTTGCAACTGTCTCCCTCTTCGCCGCGAGTGCCGACGCGCTCATCAAGGCGGTCCAGCACAACCTCCAGAGCGACAGCGGCTACGCGAAGATCACGATGACCGTCACGACCGACCGCGGGGAGCGGACGATGAAGATGGAGAGCTGGAACCGCGGCAACGAGAAGAGCTTCATCCGTATTCTCTACCCGAAGAAGGATCTCGGGATCACCTTCTTGAAGATCGACACGACGATGTGGCAGTATGTCCCGAAGATCGAGAAGACGATCAAGATCCCCAGCTCGATGATGATGCAGAGCTGGATGGGAAGCGACTTCACCAATGATGACATGGCGAAGGAGAGCTCCATCGTCGACGACTACGACCCGGTGCTCGACATCGAAACGGAGGAACGCTACGTCGTGACGCTCCACCCCAAGCCCGACGCCCCCGTCGTCTGGGGCAAGATCGTCATGCAGATCGCCAAGGCGCACGCCATCCCCCTTGAGGCAGTTTACTATGACGAGGACGGCGTCTTGAAGCGGACCCTCACCTACAGCGACGTGCGGGTCATCGGCAGCCGCCACTTCCCCGCGCGCATGGACCTTGTTCCCGCCGACAAAGCGAAGAACCGTACCGTCGTCGAGATGGAGGAGGTTGATTTCGACGCGACGATCGACGATTCGCGTTTCAGCAAGAGTGCGCTCAAGAGGTACAGCCGATGATGCTCTGGAAGATGGCGTGGCGGGAGCTGATTACCCACAAGAAACGCTCGATCGTCACGATGCTGCTGAGCGCCTTCTCCACGGCGCTCTTCATCTTCTCCAACGCCATCAACGACGGGGCCCACAACCAGCTCATCCGCTCCTCGGTCGAGGTCTACCCCGGCTACATGGAGGTCGTCAACAAGAAGTTCGAGGACGAGCCGAGTTTCGACAACCTGATCTTCGACGTCGCCGGGGTGCAGCAGCGCCTCGACGGCGTCGCGGGGATCGCGGCCCGCGCCGTGCGTTTCGAGACCTACGCCCTCTACGCGACCAAAGAGCAGACGATCGGGGGGATGTTCACCGCGATCGAACCCTCGAACGAGGCGAAGGTGTCGCGCCTCAAACGCTCCCTGGTCGAGGGGGCCTACCTCGATGACGGCGACGCCAACGCCCTCTACCTCGGGGTAGAGCTGGCGAAGCGGCTGAAGGTGGGGGTGGGCGACAGCGTCTCCTTCATCGCGACGGCGGCGGACTACTCCTTCGCGGCGGACAACCTCGTGGTCAAGGGGCTCTTCAAGACGAAACTCTACGAGTTCGACAACAGTTCGGGGTTTGTCGCCAGGGGCTACTTCGACGGGGTGATGCAGAGCCGCAACATCGCGACGCACATCATCATGACCCCCGACGACCTGGATGCCATCGACGCCGTCACGGCCGCGGCCGGCGCGGCGGTCGGAGACTCGCTGGTGGCGAAGAACTACAAGGAGACCCTCGAGGACCTGATCACGGCGATGAAGGTCGACGAGATCTTCGGCTACATCACCCTGGGGATCCTCTTTATCGTCATCTTCTTCGTCATCGCCATCTTCGCCTTTCTCTCCGTCTACGCGCGCATCCGTCAGATCGGGGTGCTGCGGGCCATCGGCACGACCCCTTCGCAGGTGGTGGGGATGCTGCTGATCGAGGCGCTTCTGGGCCGCGAAGCATTTCGAGGAGTACCCCATCTCCTTCAGCTCGATGGTCGACATGGACCCCGAGGAGTACTACAAGCAGTACAACATGGTCGCCGACATGACGATCCCCTCGGAGTTCAACCCCCTTCAGATCGCGCGGGATATCGTGCTCATGCTGCTGCTGAACCTGCTGACGGTGGTCTACCCCATCACGATGATCAACCGTTTCACCCCGACGGAGGCGATACGCTATGTCTAATGCCGTAGAAGCGCTTTACCTGAAAATGGCCCTGCTGCATATCTGGCGGCGCAAGGGGCGGGCACTGCTGATCGCGCTGATGATCGCGCTCTCGCTGACCGGGCTGCTGCTGATGGAGGGGACCTACGAGGGGATGAT
>QKCD01000069.1 GCA_003245815.1 Sulfuricurvum sp. | reverse complement strand
CATCTCGATACCGGCGTTACCGGTTGTCTGCGTGATGTTCAGGTTGGTGACCGTACCGGAGTAACCGTCGTCGATGTCGAAGTGGTC
This sequence comes from Sulfuricurvum sp., assembly GCA_003245815.1. Classification (GTDB taxonomy): domain Bacteria; phylum Campylobacterota; class Campylobacteria; order Campylobacterales; family Sulfurimonadaceae; genus SZUA-415. Next base: position 13,189 of record QKCD01000069.1, on the reverse strand, counting down.
ATCGGAACAGCGTGTGACGGTGACGTTGGTCAGGTTGACCGTACCGCCCCAGATTTCAATACCGTCGTCGTCGGAGAGGTCGACGGTGATGTCTTCGATGGTTGTACCGGAGCCGACGCCGACAAGGCTGAGACCGTTGATCTCTTTGTCGAGTTCCATGGTAATACCGGAGTTGAGGATCTTGACGTGGCGGAGGACACCGGAGTTGTCGTCGGCAATGCCCATACCCGGAACGAAAGCCGTGTTGACTTCGTAGGGAGCGACCTGCGTATCCATCGCGGCGTTACCGATGATGGTCAGACCGCCCCACTGGCCCCATGCCGCAGGTTCGCCGCGCAGCGCCAGTTCGGAGGTGAAGATGATCGGCGCTGCCGCCGTACCGTCGGCGATGATCTTGGAGCCCTTGTCGATGATCATGTAGGAGGTGAGGTCGCCCGTGCCGTCTTTGCCGGCGATCGTCGTGCCCGGCTCGATCGTCAGGGTCGCGCCGTTGGTGACGGTAACGAGGCCGTCGAGGATCCAGACCTTGTCGCTGGTGAGGGTCAGGTCCGCCGTGATGTCGCCTGAGAGGATGGCGGCCGGTACCGACGCGACGCTGCTGTCGAGGTGCTCCTGCGCGGAAGTTTCGTCAACCAGGGTGACCGTGTCGAACATGGCCGTCGCCTGCGCATCGAAATCGCCCGCCGTGACGTCGAGGGCGATGTCGACTTCCGCTTCGCGGTTTGTGTCGATGCTGAACTGGCCGTCTGCAAGGTTGCCGTCGGCATCGAGGGACTGCAGGAGCTGGGCGATGTTGAGCGCCGCCTCGGGGTTGAGCGGGTAGAGGGTGTAGGGGGTGACTTCGCCGGAAGAGACCGGCGCCGTACCCAGTGTCGTGGCGCCGACTTTAAAGGTGACGGTATCGCCCACGTTACAGGTGAATGCGCCGGAGGCATCTGTTTTGCCGATCGCGCCGGAAGAACACTCGTAGGTCACGCCCGCGACGGGACCGTCGACGAAGGTGCCGGTAACCGTGCTGGGGGAGTTGTCCGCTGTCGGGGTGCCGCCGCCCCCGCCACAGCCGGCGAGGGAGAGCATGGCCGCCGCGGCGGCACTCAGGGTGATCATGGAGACACGTGAGGTCGTGGGTGTCATAAGTTACTCCGTAGAAATGTATTTTCGCCTGGAAGTGTAGGGAAGCCGGGTTACCCGAGCGACACCCTACGGTAACACCAGCGGAACACAACGGCTACATAACGGTTACATCTTCGAGGCGATGCCCCGGGGAAAAAACGGTGCCTTCGACTGCCGTATAATGGTTTATCCGGGGGCCCGAAGCGGGGGGGACTGTAATCGGGAGGAAACATTTCTTTCCTATGCTTCCGAACATGAAAAATCCCGAAACGTTCAGGTAACACCATGAAAGCGACCCTACTGATTGTAGAAGACGAGCGCGACTTTCTCGAGCTGCTCGAACACCGGCTGCAGCGCGAAGGGTATGAGACGATCGGCTTTTTGAATACCCGGCATGTCCGCCAGGCGCTCCGCGAGGAGCCGGTGGACCTGATCCTCATGGACCGCAACCTTCCCGACATCGAAGGGAGCGAGTTCGTCGCCCTGCTCCGGGAGGAGGGGGTGGAGCTGCCCGTCATCTACGTGACGGCCAAGGACAGTACCTTCCAGCGGCTCGAGGGGTTCCGGCGGGGAGCCGACGATTATATCTGCAAGCCCTTCGAGATGCAGGAGCTTCTCGCCCGCGTGGAGGCGGTCCTGCGGCGCACCCGCACCCTCCACGGGGAGAAGCGGGTGCTCTTCCGTGACATTGAACTTGACCTCCGGGCCCGTACGGTCCGGATCGCCGGGGAGCAGACGGAGCTGACCAAGCTGGAGTTTGACCTCCTGCATACCCTTATCGCCCACCGCCAGACGGTTTTGGGGCGCAACTTCCTCCTCAAGAACGTCTGGGGGAAGAGCGAATCGTGCCAGGGGCGCACCGTCAACGTCGCGATCAACCGACTCAAGGAGAAGATCGACCCCGACAAGTCCAAGGAGTACATCAAGGCCGTCCGGGGGGTCGGCTACAGTATCCAGTAGCACGCCGTACACCCCTTCGCTCCCCCCGACATCCCCGTTACGCTTTTCCTGTATAATAGTTTCATAACCAAACCGGAGTGACGGATGACCCAAAACCATTACGATGTGATTATCGTTGGCGGCGGCGTTTCTGGCGCGGCGCTCTTCTACGAGCTGGGACGCTACACGAACGTCAAAAAGATCTGCCTGCTGGAGAAGTACGAGTCGCTGGCGACGCTGAACTCCAGCGGTTCGGCGAACTCCCAGACGATCCACTGCGGCGACATCGAAACCAACTATACGCTGGAGAAGGCCCGCAAGGTCAAGAAGACGGCGAAGATGGTGGAGAAGTACTGCCTGCAGCACGGGTACGAGAACTCCATTATGTTCTCCCACCAGAAGATGGCGCTCGGGGTCGGCTACGAAGAGGTCGACTACATGAAGAAGCGCTTCAGGGAGTTCAAAGAGCTCTACCCGAAGATGGAGGTCTACGACAGGGCGAAGCTCGCCGAGATCGAACCCGCCGTCATCTATGACGAAAACGGCAGGGAACGCCCCGAGGAGATTGTCGGCGTCGGTTCGCAGGGAGAGTACACGACGGTCGATTTCAAGAAGCTCAGCGTCAGCTTCGTCGACAACACCTTGCGCATCGAAGAGAAGATTACCGACATCTTCTTCAACAACCAGGTGACCCACATCCAGAAGCTCGGCAGCGTCTACCACATCGAGACGACGATGAGCCAGTTCACGGCGGATTTCGTCGTTGTCAACGCCGGGGCCCACAGCCTCTACCTCGCCCACCGGATGGGGCACGGCCTAGACTACGGCTGTCTGCCGGTGGCGGGGAGCTTCTACCTCTCGACGAAGAAGATCCTCAACGGCAAGGTCTACATGGTCCAGAACCCCAAGCTCCCCTTTGCCGCCCTGCACGGCGACCCGGATATCCTCGTCAACGGCTACACCCGCTTCGGCCCGACGGCGCTGGTGCTGCCGAAGCTGGAGCGGTTCAAGCCGGGGACCTACCTCGACTTCTTTAAGACCCTGCGCTTCGACATGAACATCGTGAAGATCTTCATGGACCTCCTCGGCGATGCGGATATCCGCAACTACATCCTGCGCAACTTCATGTTCGAGGTCCCCTACGTCAACAAGAAGCTCTTTATCCGCGACGCGCGAAAGATCGTCCCCTCCCTGCAGGAGAGCGACATCACCTACGCCAAGGGGTTCGGCGGGGTGCGGCCGCAGATCCTCGACAAGAAGAACCGTAAGCTGATGCTGGGCGAGGCTTCGATCCAGCCCGAGGGGGAGGGGATCATCTTCAACATGACCCCCTCCCCGGGGGCGACGAGCTGCCTGGGCAACGCCTACCGCGACGTCAAACTGATCTGCGAATACCTGAACCTGGAGTTCGACGTCGAACGCCTCAAGGCGGAACTCGTCGAAGAGACGCCACTGCAAGGAGACCGGACATGAAGAAGCTGCTTTACATCACCGACCAGCAGGAGTATTCCGAACACGGCACGATCGGGCCGCTCTTCAACGGCCACCTGAGGAAATACGTCGATGTGCACATGGTCTACTTCACGAAGTTCAAGCACAGCTTCCAGGTCAAGGGGACGGACTACATCGTGCCCCAGAAGTACCAAAAGGAGATCTGCTGCTACCTGAGTGCCAAGGGGGTGGAGCTGGGGAGCTTCGATTTCGTCTTCGTGCGCAACGTCGGGGAGATCCTTGAAGACGTGCTGCAAAACCGGGAGCGCTACGGCTACAAGGTGGGGTTCCGGGCCTCTTTCCCGAAGACGGTCGAGGCCTACGAGGCGATGAAGGCGGAGGAGAAGGCGACCTGGTTCAGCGGCCTTTCGACCCAGTACAAGACCTATAAAAAACGGAAGCTGATCGCCCAGTGCGACCTCTTCCTGCCGACGTCGAAGGATATGCAGCAGACCTTCTACGGCGAGGGGAGTCTCGCCTGCTTTCCGCTTCCGGCGGGGTTGGACCCCCTGCGGATCCGCCCCCACGACCCCGCACCCCACCCGGAGACCCGCTTCATCTATGTCGGGACCCTCGATACCCTGCGGCAGTTCGGGCGCGTGCTCGAGGCGCTTGAGCAGCTCGAGGCCCTGCCGTGGCACCTCACCATCTCGACTCTGGACCTGGCCTACGCGAAGCAGCTGATCGCTGCGCGCCCCGCCATCGCGGAGCGGGTGGAAGCGGTGCGCGCGGAGAGTTTGGAGGAGCTGACGGCGCAGATCAATGCCAGCGACGTCGGCATCGCGCTGTTGCCGCGCGTTCCCCTCTTCGATACCTCCATCCCGGCCAAAGTGATGGACTACTACACCTGCGCGATCCCGGCGGTCATCACGGAGAACCCCAAGAACCGTACCCTCTTCGGCGAAGGGGAGGCGATCTACAGCGCCTTCGAACCGCAGGCGATCGTCGAGACCCTGCGGCGGGTCATCGCGATGCCGCGTGAAGAGATCGCCCGCATCGGCGAAGCGGGGCAGGAGAAGATCCTCGGGATGAAACGCAACTACGAGGTGATGGCCAGCGAACTCGCCGAGGTGCTCGAAGAGCTGGCCCGCCGCTAGGCGCGGGTGATCGCGAGTGAGCCTTCGGCGGCGTAGTCGACGCTGAGCCGGGTCGTTTCCCGCGCATCCCCCTCACCGGCGGTGATGTCGAAGCTGACGGAGCGGATATTGGGGGCGCTGTTTTTCAGCACCCGAATGTCGATTCCTTCGACCCCCTCCTGCAGCGCCTCCGCCACTTTGCGTGCCAGGGTCTCCCAGTGGCGTTCGCAGCGCTGCTCCTTCTCTATGTAAAAGCCGCTCTCGTCGAACTCAATGGCGTCATACTCCTCGGCCACCCGCTGCAGCTTCATGAACAAACGTTCGTTTTCTGCCAGGATACTCTTTACAGTGTCGTAAGTTTCGTCGTTCATTGCCCGCCCGTTTTTTTCTCCCATTATACCCTCCGGGGGAGCAGAGCGGGTTAAAGTGCGGCGCCGGATGCGTGATCATGGTACAATCCCGGTAACAAAGCCGGTCCGGCCGAGCGACGAGGGATGTACGATGGGTGAAAGAACAATCGAGCAGGAGATTACGGAACATGCGATGAACCCGAAGCATTACGGGGAGCTGAAGGATGCCGACGGGGTCGGAGTCGGGGTGGACCCGGCGGGGATCTACATGATCTTCTACGTCAAAGTGGGGGAGGGGCGCATCAGTGATGTCGCCTACGCGACGAGCGGTTCACAGACCGTTATCACGCTGGGCTCCATGCTCAGCGAGATGGTGCTCGGGGACACCCTGGAGAACGTCGCCGGCAGCGTTGCCGGCCTCGAAGCGGACGTCGAGGCGCTCTACCGGGAGAAGGAGGAGCGCATCGAGGCGCTCAGGGCCGCCGGCAGCAAGGCGAAAGTCTCGATGTCGGAGCAGGACAACGCCGCAATGGTGCTGGCGGCGTTCAAGGCGGCGCTGCAGCACCGCGAGCGGCGCATGGCGGGCATCGACGAACCGCAGTACCGCATCACGATCGAACAGCGCGGCGGCGACCGCGTCAAGCGCGGCTGCGGCCACTAGCGTTTAGTCACGTTCGGCGTTGCGGTTCAGCCAGGCCATAACGCCGACGAAGAGGATCAACGCTCCGAAGACGACCATCCAGACGAAGGTATCGGCGCCGCCGACACTTTCGATAAAACCGCTCAGCCCGTTGGTATGCTCTTGTTCCACGGGAGCCTCCTAGTTGGGTTTGACGCGCTGTTTCAGCGCTTTGGGAAGGTGGGCGAAGGGGAAAGCGGCGTCGCTTTTGACCATCCTGTCGCCGTTGTAGAAGTTAAGGCGCAGGGTCATCGCGTTGGGGTCAAAGGAGAGGATCTTCGCCGTCAGGTCGTCGAGTTCGAAGGTGAGCTGTTCGGCCGTGAGGTCGACGACCGCCTTTCTCTTCTTCGCCATCCTCAGATCCTGAAGATGCCGTTTTCGCGCACCTCGATCTTTCCCGCCTCCTGCAGCGCGGTGAGGGCGCGCTTGAAATTCTTGCGGCTCAGCCCGAAGACGTTCTGGACCAGTTCCGCGTCGCTCTTGTAGTTGTAGGGGAGGATGCCCCCATGGGCCTCGAGCAGGGCCATCACCTTCTCGGCGGCCATATCGCTCTTGGCGGCGCCGATGGGCTGCAGGGAGAGGTCGATCTTGCCGTCGGGGCGGATCATCTTGATGTAGCCGGTCCGGCTGTCGCCGACGGCGAGCTTCTCGAAGAGCTCGTTGTGGTAGAGCATCCCCTCGTAGCGGTGGTTGACGATCACCTTGAAGCCCATCGGCGTCCGCGCCATCACCAGCAGCTCCACCGCCTGGGTGGGGCGGAGCCCTTTGACCTTCGTCTCGAGGTACTTGGTCAGCTTCTCTTCGCCGATAAGGCGGTGGCTCTGGTCGTCGTAGCTGACGTGGAGGATCCGCTTTTCGCCGATTCTGAAGGGCGTCTTCTGGGCGTTCTTGGGCACGAAGAGGTCCTTGGGGAGCCCCCAGTCGACGAAGGCGCCGTAGCGGGTGACGTCGACGACCTCGAAAAAGCCGTACTGGTCGAGCATCGCCCGGGGGCGTTCGGTGGTGGCGACGAGGCGGTCCTCGGAATCGGTGTAGAGGAAGACCTCGACGAGATCGTCCACCTGCATGGCGTCCGTGACGTAGCGGTTGGGCAGCAGCACGTCCTTGCCGTCTTCGGCGGCGAGGAATGCGCCGGGGTCGGTCAGGCGGTCGATGCGGAGGCGGTTGAGGGTCCCGAGGACCAGGTGTTGGCTGATTTGCATGCGGTATTGTAGCGCAGAAACCCTGACGGGGTCGGCGATGATGCGTATCGTAACATATTTTGCGCAATTAATAAATCTTTTACCTTTCTTTAAGTAATATACGCATCCACTTTGCCGTTTTGGACAAAATCGGTTGAATGTTTGTATATATATTAGATGTAGATACAAGCGTTGGCAGGGTGTTGTACACACGGCCTATTAAACGGCTTAGTGCGGGCGTTTCCCAACAACGGGACCCCGGTAGTTCTGCCTTGAAGAAGGCGACACAAAACGCCACCGCAGGGCGGCGTTGAATAATAACCACAAGGGCTTACAATGAAAGTACGTTCTTCCGTCAAGAAGATGTGTGAAGACTGTAAAGTCATCAAACGCAAAGGGATCGTCAGAGTCATCTGCAAGAACCCGAAACACAAACAGAGACAAGGATAAGCATGGCACGTATTGCTGGTGTAGACCTTCCCAAGAAAAAACGCGTAGAGTACGGTCTGACCTACATCTACGGTATCGGCCTCCACACTTCACGCCTGATCCTCGACGCTACCGGCATCGACTACAACAAGCGTGTATATGAACTCACTGAAGATGACGTAGCGAACATCACGAACGAAATCCGCGAAAACCACATGGTTGAGGGTGACCTTCGCAAAAAAGTCGCTATGGATATCAAAGCACTGATGGAGCTGGGTTCCTACCGTGGCCTCCGCCACCGTCGCGGTCTGCCGTGCCGTGGCCAGAAAACCAAGACAAACGCGCGTACCCGCAAAGGCAAGCGCAGAACTGTCGGCGCAGCGTAAGGAATTAGAGTATGGCAAAAAGAAACGCAACTCGCAAAAAAGTAGTTAAAAAGAACATTGCGCGCGGTATCGTTCACATCTCCGCGTCATTCAACAACACCCTCGTCACCGTTACCGACGAGATGGGCAACATGATCGCATGGAGCTCCGCAGGCAGCCTCGGTTTCAAAGGCTCCAAGAAATCTACGCCGTTCGCAGCACAGCAGGCAGTAGAAGCGGCATTGGAAAAAGCGATGGTCCACGGTATCAAAGAGGTGGGCATCAAGGTTCAGGGTCCGGGTTCCGGCCGTGAAACAGCAGTAAAATCGGTCGGCGCGATCGAAGGTATCCGTGTTACGTTCATGAAAGACGTCACACCGCTTCCGCACAACGGTTGTCGCGCACCGAAACGTCGTAGAGTGTAAGGGAGAGACTAATGGCAAGATATAGAGGTCCTGTAGAAAAAATCGAAAGAAGATTCGGTGTTAGTCTTAACCTGAAGGGTGAGCGCCGCCTCGCAGGCAAGTCCGCTCTCGAAAAACGCCCCTACGCTCCGGGTCAGCACGGTCAGCGCCGTAAGAAAGTATCCGAGTACGGTCTGCAGCTCAACGAGAAGCAGAAAGCGAAATTCATGTACGGTGTCTCCGAAAAGCAGATGCGTGCACTCTTCGCCGAAGCAAAACGCCGCGAAGGCAACACCGGTTTCAACCTGATCAACCTGCTCGAGCAGCGCCTTGACAACGTCGTATACCGCATGGGCTTCGCGACGACTCGCCGCTTCTCCCGCCAGCTGGTCAACCACGGTCATGTCCTGGTAGACGGCAAGCGCGTTGACATCCCTTCCTACCGCGTCAAACCGGGCCAGAAGGTCGAAATCCGCGAGAAGAGCAAAACGAATGCACAGGTTGTTCGCGCCATCGAACTGACAAACCAGACTGGTCTTGCACCGTGGGTTGACATCGATGCTGAGAAGGTATTCGGTATCTTTACGCGCCTTCCGGAACGTGAAGAAGTTGTGATCCCTGTGGAAGAGCGTTTGATCGTCGAGCTTTACTCGAAATAATCTTTGAAATAAAGGCGTTGTATATGAAAAAGATCAAGACTTCACCGCTTCTTCCGAAAGAGTTTGTTGTTGAGCAGATCAGCGAAAACGAAGCGAACATCATCGCGTATCCGTTTGAAACGGGTTTTGCCGTATCCCTGGCACACCCGCTTCGCCGCTTCCTGCTTAGCAGCTCTGTCGGATATGCACCGGTCGCGATTAAAATCGAGGGTGCGAAGCACGAGTTTGACTCCGTGCGCGGCATGCTTGAGGATATCTCCGACTTCATCATCAACCTCAAGGGCATCCGCTTCAAACTGAAGAACGATGCCAAGGAAGCTGAACTGAACTACAGCTTCACGGGTCCGTGCGAGATCAAAGGCGCCGACCTGAACAACGACGAGGTTGAAGTCGTGACACCGGACGCATTCCTGGCGACACTCAATGAAGATGCAACGCTGAATTTCTCAATCAAGGTCTTCCAGGGCATCGGTTACGTACCGAGCGAAGAGATCCGCGAAGAGCTGCCGGAAGGGTACATCGCCCTCGACGCATTCTTCACCCCGGTCCGCAAGGTGACATACGACATTCAGAACGTTCTCGTCGAAGACAATCCGAACTTCGAAAAGGTTGTGATCAACATCGTTACCGACGGTCAGATCACACCGCTTGACGCTTTCAGAAACGCTCTCGAGGTGATGTACGCGCAGCTGGCTGTTTTCAATAGCGAGATCAGCATCAAGTCGCCGGTCACCATCGAGCGCGCCGAAGAGTCCGCGGAGCTGAAGAAGCTGACGGAACGCATCGATGAACTGGGTCTGAGCGCCCGCAGCTTCAACTGCCTCGACCGCTCGAACATCAAGTACATCGGCGAAATCGTCATGATGAGCCAGAACGACCTGAAAAACGTTAAAAACCTTGGCAAGAAATCTTTCGACGAGATTGTTGAAAAACTCGGCGAATACGGTTTCGAAGTCGGCGCATCCCTCTCTGATGACGTGGTGAGCGCACTGAAAAAGAAAATTGAAGCTGAATAAGCAAGTAGAGGAAACCCTATGAGACATCGTCACGGATACCGCAAACTGGGTCGTACAAGCGCGCACCGTGCAGCGCTTCTGAAGAACCTGAGCATTGCGTTGATCGAAAACGGCAAAATCGAAACGACACTCCCGAAAGCGAAAGAGCTGCGCTCTTACGTTGAGAAACTGATTACAGCAGCACGCAAGGGCGACGCGAACGCTCACCGTGCTGTTTTCGCTGCCCTGCAGAGCAAAGAGGCAACGAAGAAACTGGTGAACGAAGTGGCACCGCAGTACGCAGAGCGTAACGGCGGCTACACACGTATCGTCAAAACCCGCATTCGCCGCGGCGACGCGACGACGATGGCATTCATCGAACTCGTGTAATGCGACCGGCGCGGCCGGTCCGCGCCACTTTTCTCTGACACTTCCCCGTGAAGTCCGCCTCAAGCAGGCACCCATCCCCTAAACTATCCTGTTTTCAACTCTGCGATTGTCACGCCCCGTGTTGCGTTCGGCTTGTCGGCGCTATGGCAGATTTGAAAACATGACGACGACACCAAGGAGCAGCAATGGCACAGATCGGACTCGGCACCTACCGGATGACGGACCTCGACCCCAACCATGTCGCAGCGATCCGTATGGCCGTGGAGGCCGGCGTTAGCCTGATCGATACCTCCTCGAACTACATGGACGGCGGCGCGGAACGCGCCATCGCACTCGCAATGCGGGGGGTCAGCGACGAAACGGCTGCGGGGGTGGAGATCATCAGTAAGTTCGGCTATATCCAGGGAAGTACATTGGAGCGGCTGAAAGAGGAGCGCTTCGAGGACGTCGTGGCGTTCACCGAGCACGTCCACCACTGTATCGACGCCGCCTTTATGCGTGACCAGCTGAGCCGTTCGCTCGAGCGCCTCAACCGTAACCGCATCGACTGCTACCTGATCCACAACCCTGAGTACTACCTGCTGGACGCCGTTACGAAGGGGGTCCCCCTAGAGGAGCGTCTTGACGGCATGCTGCAGCGGATCTACAACGTTTTCGTAGCCCTGGAGCAGGAAGTGACGGCGGGGCGCATCGGTAGTTACGGCATCAGCTCCAACAGCTTTGCCAAGCCGCACATGAGTGAAGAGTTCCTTCCCTACGAGGATCTCGTCACCCTGGCGGAAAACGCCGCGCGCCACGCCGGGAACGCGGAACACAGCTTCACTACCGTGCAGTTTCCGCTGAACCTTCTCGAACGTGACGGCCTCCCCTGCGCTGCGTGGGCGAAACGCAAGGGGCTGCGGGTCCTCGTCAACCGTCCGCTGAATGCGCAGAAGGGGACGACGATGTACCGTCTGGCCGACTACGACGAGCCCGCCGACTACTTCCACCATCTCAATGCGCTGCTGGAGCGCTTCGGACGGGAACCGGAATTGCAACCGCTTTATAACATGGTCTCGGAGCTCGACCGGCACCGCCACCGCTTCGGCTGGATCGGCGACTACGATGCGTTCCTCTACGGACAGGTCGTGCCGCACCTGCGGGCCTCCCTCGCCCATCTTCCCGAAGCGACGCGCGGCAACATCGCGGAGTCCCTGGAACAGTTCTTCGTCCAGTACCGGAAGATGGTCGCCCACGAATGCGCCCGGCGGACCCGCTCAGAACTCTCGGAGGAGCTCGCCGGATGCACTCGCCCGATGGAGCAGTGCGCTATGGCGTACCCGCTCGGACTCGAGACGGTGGATTACGTACTCGCGGGGATGCGGAAACCGGCTTATATCGCCGAGTTTATCGGATCCAAATAAGGTTTGACCTTAATGACATGTTAAGGGGAATTGCCCTATTTTATGTTTATTAAAATGGCGGGTTCCGCGCACTTTGCCGGACGTTTGCTAACCGCCGAGACAAAAATAGAGGTAAATTTATGATTCCATTCACTGACGAAGAGTTGATGGCGCCGGTGAGCAGCGTTATCGACAAGATTCGCCCATCGCTTGCCCTCGACGGCGGTGATATCCAGTTCCTGACGGTCAAGAACGGAACGGTCTACGTTCAGCTCCAGGGTGCCTGCGTCGGCTGCTCCAGCAGCGGCAGCACGCTCAAGTACGGCGTAGAGCGTCAGCTCCGGATGGACATCCATCCCGAGCTGACGGTCATCAACGTCCCCCAGGGGATGGAGAATCAGATCGACACACTGTAGGCGGTTCAAATTTTTCGGAGAATGAACGATATATTTCACATCAAAGTATGGAAGGAGCGGTTATGAAAACGGTCAACAAATATAAAACATTAGCCCTCGCCAACAAAGATTTTTCGAAAGCTGAATACCAAAATGCCCTGCGCAACTACGCGCTGGTTCTGAAAGACTACCCTGATTCCAGGGCGGCGTACAACGGCGCGATCCTGGCCGAGATGGCGATGAGCGGCGAAGCGGGCGCGGAGGCGCTCTTCGACTACTACGAAGTGCTGCGCCAGGAGGATGCCGAGAAGGCGGACATCGTTATCGGCGAGATCCTCGACACGATGGACGGCACCCTCGACAACCTCGGCGAACTCTTCAAGCAGCCGCTCAAAGAGCAGTTGGTCTTCGAAGACGGCATCACCTACGGCGACTTCAGACGCCTCGTCGATCAGGAGGGGGATTTCAAGCGGATCTTCGAGAACATCATGTTCTCCACCCGCGTGATCATCACCGAGAAGTCGGACTTCATCGATTTCCTCGAACGCCTGATTGACAACGGCTTTCGGGAGATGGCGCTGAGCTACCTCGAAAGCGCCCTGGGGATCTACCCCAACGACATCAAGCTCCGCGGGCTGCTCAAGCGCCTCGGAGAAGGGAACGCGATTGAAAATTAAACTCCCGGGCCAGCCTTTTGCGTACGTAACGGAAAACTCGCAGGAGGTTGACGCCGAAACGGCCTTCGTCCTGACGGCCCAAAACGAAAGATACCTCGACGACGCGAAGGCGCGCCGTCCCCACTCCATCATCAAAGCATCGGAACTCGCTTCCATCTTCGGGCTCGACCGCATCAAGATCATCGGCATCACCGGTACGAACGGCAAGACGACGACGGCCAGCGCCATCTACTCCTTCCTGCTCGACCTGGGCTACAAGGCGGCCATGCAGGGGACCCGCGGTTTCTTCATGAACGACAGCGTTGTCGAGGGCAAGAGCCTGACGACGCCGACGGTACTCAACACCTACCGCCATATCTACCAGGCGGTCGCGGTGGGGTGCGACTTTTTCATCATGGAGGTGAGCTCCCACGCCATCGTCCAGGAGCGGATCGAAGGGATTCCCTTCGAACTGAAGATCCTGACCAACATTACCCAGGACCACCTCGACTACCACAAGGAGCTCGACGAGTATATCCGCGTGAAGAACAGCTTTTTCCAGGACGAGGGGAAGAAGCTGATCAACAAGGACGAGCCGCGGGCGGCGTTCAACATCAAGAATGCCTTCACCTACGGCGTGGAGAACCCGGCGACCTACAAGATCATGGCTTACTCCCTCAACGAG
>QKCD01000068.1 GCA_003245815.1 Sulfuricurvum sp. | reverse complement strand
GAAGAAACGCTCGCGGTCGTAGGCTTCGTAGGCGGCGAGCAGCCGTTCGGGGGTTACGGCGTCCTGCAGGAACTCCGGGTGGAGTTCCCGGCCGCTGCAGTGGCCGAACATGATGTTCCCCAGTCCGACGTGGTCGAGCTTGACGAGGCGGCTGCCGATAAAGTAGTCCAGGGGCTTGGCGATGTAGCTCAGCACGAAAGGGATCCCGATCAGTGAGGCCTCCAGGGTCGCCGTCCCGCTGCAGATGAAGGCGAACTCCCCCTCGTAGAGCGCAGCATGGGCGTCATGGCTGATCTCGAACCCCTCGAGGTCGCCGTAGAACTCCGCCACCTTCTCCGGGGTGAAGAACTCCGGGATCACCACCACCGCATCCTTGTTCAATCTCTTGCGTACTTCCCGAAATACCGGCATCAGCTTCGTGATCTCGCCGCGGCGGCTGCCGGGCATAAAGACGATCTTGCCGTTGTGGGGCTCGAGGGCCTCCTTGAAGCGGGGGATCTCGTCGAGGAGCGGGTGGCCGACGTACTCGATGGGGGCATGAGCGCTGTAGTAGGAGGGTTCGAAGGGGAGGATGGAACAGAGCCGGTCGATCGTTTTCTCGAGGACGGGGATACGCCCCCGCTTCCACGCCCACGCCTGGGGCAGGATGTAGTAGATGACCTCTTTTTCGGGGTAGCGCTTCTTGATCGCCTTGGCCAGCGGGAGGTTGAAGCCCGAGGAGTCCATCAGCAGCACCTTGTCCGCCCCGGCGGCCAGCTCCACCATCTGGTCTTTGAGCTTGAAGAAGAAACGGAGCTTCTTGAGGGCGTCGACGATGCCCATGATGGCCAGCGAACGGAGGTCGACGAGGGGCTCTCCCAGGTCGCTTCTGAAGATGCCGAGCAGTTCGACGTCGCCGCCGAGCTCTTTGACGAGGGCTTCGAGGTGGACGTTGGCCGAGTGTTCCAGGGCTGATACGAGGAGTTTCATGATCCGCCGTCCCCCCAGCTCTCGAAGGGGATGTCGTAGCGCTGGGTCTGTTCGTCCTCGAATTCGTTGAGATAGGTGGTCAGGGCGTCGATCTCCTCGTCGCTCAGCCCCCGGGCGAAGCCGATCATCAGCTCCTGCTGCTGGTTGTCGGAGAGCCCCTGACGGAAGCGCTTGATCTTGTTGGCCAGGTACCCCTTGGCACGGTTGGCCAGGAGGGGGTATTCGTTCATCCCCTCGGCCTTGATGCCGTGACAGCCGTTGCACCCCTTGGCGAAGTAGAGCTGTTTGCCCGTTTCGTAGAGTGCGCTCTTGGCCAGGAGCAGCGCGGGAAAGAGGCAGAACCAGACGATCGTTTTCACGTTGAACCCTTTGGAAACATCCTTCCGCCGCCGGCGAAAAACCTCCGGCCTTGGGTGAATGCAAGAGGTCTGTGGATATAATTGCGCTAATTATATCGAAATGACAGGGGAAGCAATGGTCATCACAAATGTCGTGGTATGCGACGGGGCGGGCGAGCGCGCCGTCGACGTCAAGATCAGCGATGGGAAGATCGTCGAGGTCGGCAGCGGCCTGAAGGGGGAACCCCGCATCGACGGCAAGGGGGCCTACCTCCTGCCGGGGATCGTCGACACCAACGTCCGCCTCAAGGACAGTCAGCTCAACGGGACGAACCTCCACCGCCTCGCCGGCGAAGCGCTCGGCGGCGGCGTGACGACGGCGGTACTGGCGCCCGACACCGCGCCCGCCGTGGACAACGTCATCGTCCTGGAGTTCGTGCAGAACCACCGCAACCTGGAGAAGGGGGCGAAGATCGAGACGACGATCGCTTCGACGAACGAGGAGGAGCTCCTCTCCAACATCGCGATCCTTCTCAAGCGCGGTGCGGTGGCCCCCTACATGACCACCTCGGTCAGCAACAACGTCGCCTGCCGCATCGCCGAGTACGTCAAGATGTACGGGGTGACCCTCTTCTGCAAGGCGCAGGATACGAGCCTCTCCTCCGTCGGCGTTATGACCGAAGGGAAGATCGCCACCAAGCTCGGCCTCGTCGGCATCCCGCCGCTCGGGGAGACGGTCCACGTCGCGCGGATGATCGAGATCGCCCGCAACTTCGGCATCAGCATCCTCTTCAAAAGCATCGCCTCCCCGCGCTCGATCGAGATGATCACCCGCGCCAAGGAGGAGGGGATCGACGTCAAATGCGAGGTGAGCATCCACCACCTCCTCCACTGCGACGAGGCGTGCGACGGCTTCAACACCGCCGCCAAGCTCAACCCGCCCCTTCCCTCCAAGGAGAACATGGAGCGGCTGGTCGCCTTCTTTAAAAACGGCGAGGTGGACCTGCTGACGACCCTGCACCAGCCCAACTCCCCGGTCAACAAGGAGGTCGCCTTCGCCGACGCGGCCTACGGCTGCGCCGCGATCGCCGAAGCGATGGCGCTCTACTACACCAAGCTGGTCAAAGGCGGCCTGGTCACGCTGCCGGAGCTGGTCCGGCTCGTCTGCGAGAACCCCGCGACGCTTATCGGCAAGGCGGGGGGACGCATCGCCCCGGGCATGGACGCCGACCTCGTCCTCTTCGACCCGACGGCCGAGGTCGTCGTCGAGGCGCCCGACTCCCTCTACCGCGGCGAGAGCCTTAGCGGCCGCGTCGTGATGGCCTTTATGGACGGTGAGATCGTCCGCCTCTGACCGATGCCTCCCGCCGCCTCCCGATATCGCGCCTACGACGAGGTGACGATACGCTCGGCGGGGGTGCCGATCGTCCTCTCGCGCTACCGCAGCGGCGAAGGAGACCCCGTCGTCATTTTTCTGCCGGGGACGATGGTCCACCCCCTCTTCTACGACGATTTCCTCAGCCGTCTGGCCCAAAAGGGGTTCAACGTCGTCGCCGTCCACTTTCTCTCCCACGGCAAAAGCCCCCGCATCAAAAAGCGCTTCCGCTTTAACGACCTGCTGCAGAACGTCCGCGACGCCATCGACTACTGCGCCCTGCGCTACGGCGGCGACCTCTTTCTGCTGGGGTCGTCTCAGGGGGGCATCCTGGCGACGGCGGCGGCGGACGACGGGCGGCTGCGGGGGGTGCTCGCCCACGATACGATCCTGCCCGAACTCAGGGCGTCGGCATCGCTGCTGAACCTGCCGCGCTGGCTGCTCCCCTTTTCCGACGTGCTGCTGAAGCTCGTAAGCCTGGCGGCGCGGCTGGCGCCGACGCTACCCGTCCCGCTCTCGCGCTACCTGGAGATCGACCGCGTCACCCAAAACGCGGAGGTTGCGGCCGCCTTTATGGAGGACCCCCTCTGCCGCAGGGAGTATCCGCTCGCCTTCCTCGACTCGCTCTTCCGCGCCGACATGCGCGTCGCCACCGACAGCAGTCTCGCCGTTCCCTACGTGCTGATCGCCGGCCGGGGGGACCCGCTCTTTCCGCTGGCCTACCTGCAGGAGGTCTACGCCAAAATCGTCGCGCCGGCGGGCAAGGAGCTGATGGTGATTGAGAGCGACTGCCATATCCTCTTCGTCGAGGCGGTCGACGCCGTACTCGAACCGGTCGCCGCGAAACTGCGCGATCTGGCGCACCCCGCGCCGCAGTGCCGCCGGGCGGAGGA
>QKCD01000081.1 GCA_003245815.1 Sulfuricurvum sp. | reverse complement strand
CCGCCGCCGACCTGGCGATCCTCGCGGCGATCATCAGCAGCTTCCGCAACCGCGTCATCTCCAAGGAGACGGTCTTTATCGGGGAGGTCTCCCTCGTTGGGGACGTCCGGGAGGTGTTCCAGCTCGACAGCCGCCTCAAAGAGGCGAAGCTGCAGAAAATCTCCAAAGCGCTGCTGGCCAAAAAGCCCCTCGAGAGCCACGGCCTCAAATGCTACGCCGTGGACGAGGTGACCAAACTGATCGAGTGGATGTAAGCCCCGCACTCCTTACCTTCCCGCGCCCGGGATGCTGTCACCGCCTACACCTACCCCTAGACAGATACCTTTACCTTATAACTTAAACAATTTTTCTTTATCATGTTTCAGAGCGATCCTTCTATAATTCGCTCCCTGATTCAACCCTGTTTACCCAACCAATACATCAACAAGGAGATTTATTTGATTCGCAAAACCCTTCTATTGCTGACGCTGCTGTGGCAGATCGGCCATACCTCCGTCACCACGGAACTGCAGGGCCTCGTCGCCGACGGCCAGAACCTCAACGGCCAGCTCTCGGCCTTCAGCTTCGAACAGGAGAACGCCTGCAGCGAACTCGGCCTGCTCAACACGTCGATCAAGGATTACACCGCCTCTATCCAGCTCGTCACCACCCATATCCCGAACCCCTTTTCCGTCAGCATCGACGACCTGACCTCCCTCGACACCCTTTCGACGCTCGCTGCTGAGATGGCCCGCAGTACCTTCCGCATCTCGACGGGACTTCAGACGAACGGGAGCTGCTATGAGCGCTCCAACTATGAGAACCTGATGGGCGCCATGCTGCGCCTCTCCGACGACATCGGCACCATGGCCGACCGCATTCTGGAGATGGCGGACCGTATTCTCGTCATGGCGGACAATATCGGCATTATGGCCGACCGCATCCTCGTCACCCAGCAGCTGCAAAACAGCAACGTCCGTCTCACCCAGGACGCCCTGCTGCAGACCCAGAAGAACGTCATCAGCGTCAACGACGCCCTGATGCCCCAGATCTACGACACCCTGCTTTCAGACCTGAGTATGAAGACCCGGGCCCTCGCCGACGCCATGGCCGCCACCGTCCTCGAAAAGACGACCATGAACGTCCAGCTGCAGCAGCTCGAGACCAACGCCTCGAGCGTTATGATCGCCAGCCGCAATCTCCAGGAGTGGGCGGCGAAAAACAACCAGATCGCGGCGATCGAGCTCGACGGCGACACCCTGACGATGCTCGGCGACCTCTCGCAGATGCACAAGGGGATGGGCGGCAGCCTCGAAACCTTCGCCGACACCATCGAAACCCTCTCCGGCGAGACTGATGCGCAGGTACTGCAGGAGGCAATGACCAGCATGCTGCGTCTGAGCTACGACGTCGGCGTCATGTCCAACCGCATCATGGAGATGTCCGACAAGATCATCGTTATGGCCGACAACATCGGCCTTATGAGCGACCGGATCCGCCAGACCCAGGAGTTGCAGCAGGGCAACTTTGAGACGATGTTCCAGTCGATGTTCGCCGCCCAGAGCACCATGATTTCCCTGTTCCAAGCCATGAACCCCTAAGGAGACTCCGTGAAACGTACCTTTTCCAACCCCTTGAGAGCATTGTCCCTGCTTACCGCCCTCTGTTTCGCCGCGCTCCCCGTCCGGGCCGACCTGCTGACGGAGCTGCAAAACGCCAACGGCAGTGCCTCGGCACTCAAAAGTCAACTTGAAGCGATCAATCTTGGAAGCAGCAGCGTCTGCGCGCCGCTGCTGGCTGCCAACAACGCCGCCCGCGACCTCGTCAACGAAATCACCCGCATCGACTCCGGCCTCGCGGCTCCCCTCCAGGTCGACGCCGACCTGCTCGCCGCCGTCGACCAGTTCACCCTGACGACGCTCGGAGTCGCCAACGAGGCACTGCACCTCTCCATGGACCTGCAGATGCTCTCCTCCTCAATGAACGCCTACACCCTCGACGACGGCATCACGGCCATACTCGCGCTCTCCGACGACATCGGCGCTATGGCCGACCGCATCAGCGAAATGGCCGACAAGATCCTCATCATGTCCGACAACATCGGCCTCATGGCCGACCGCATCCTCCAGACCCAGCAGCTCCAGAACGAGAACGTCGCCCTCACCCAGGGCTCCATCCTGCAGACCCAGAAGAACCTGCTCGCCCTGCTTGCCGTCATCAACACCGACAGCTTCAACAGCAGCCTGACGGGGCTCAAGAACAGCGGTGACCTGCTGGCCCAGCGGATGGAAGCCGTCACCCTCACCCCCTGGACCATGTCGATGGAACTCGACGCAATCAGCTGGGATGTCCGCCAATACCTCGGCGAGGTGGAGTATGTCTACAGCGGCATCCAGGCCGACACCGCCCACAACGGGCTCTACCTCTCCGCCGACACCCTCGTCGCGCTGGGCGACCTCTCGCTGATGCTCCGCTCGCTCTCCACGGCTGTCAGCGGCTACATCGTCGCCATCGGCGGCGCCCAGGCGATGACCTCGGACCCGACACTCTACGCATCGCTCAAAAGTGTGCTACAGCTCTCCGCCGACATCGGCGTCATGGCCAACCGAATCCTCGAAGAGGCCGACGTCATCCTCGCCATGGCCGACAATATCGGCCTGCAGGCGGACCAGATCCTCGCGACCCAGCAGTCGATGAACATCAACATCGCCGCCGTCCAGGCCTCACTGCTCGCTTCCCAGGAGATGGCCGTCGCCCTCATCGTACAGCGGGAGCTCTGATCAGGGCGAGGTGATGGGAAACGCCCCGACCGCAATTCGGGTGCGTTCGCCCATCTTTGGGCGGATTTTTTCCGGCGTATAGTATAATGGTGATGAAAACTCTTAAAGGTTATGCATGTCCAAACAATGTATCGACGCCGACTTCAAAAGCGAAGAGCGTTACGCAAAAATTTCCATCTCCTTTTCCACCGACGCAGAACTGAAAAAGATTGAAGAAGCCCTTGCCGAAGCCCATAAAGATGTCTCGCTCGAAGAGAGCACCTACACGACCGATATCGCCGACGGGCGCCGGGTTTTCGTCGTCGAATACCACGACGACTACGACCGCGAGGCGGGCAAAGTCTTCGAAACGCTGATGAAGCTCCTCGACATCAAAGAGTGCATGACCCCTTTGGCCTGAGCCGAAGCGGTCAGACTCCCAAGACGACGGAGCGGCAATGACACTGAGCGAATTTGCGGCGGGCAACGAAATCTTCCAGCGCGCCTTCTTTAAACAGCATGAGCGTGAACTCCTGGAGCTTGCCACCAAGGGGCAGCAGCCCAAAGCCCTCTTCATCGGCTGTTCCGACTCCCGCGTCATTCCCGACCTGATCATCCAGTCCAACCCCGGCGACCTCTTCGTCCTCCGCAACGTCGGCAACTTCGTTCCCCCCTACAAACCTGACGAGGATTACCATGCCACCGCGTCGGGGATCGAATATGCCATCAATGTCCTCAACGTCTCCGAGGTGATCATCTGCGGCCACAGCCACTGCGGCGCCTGCAAAAGCCTCTTCGAACCCCTTGATGATCCCAACCTCGTCCATATCCGCAAATGGCTCGACCTCGGCGAACGGGCCAAATCCATGGCCCTGCTGAGCCTCGGCACCGATGCTGACCGGCAGGAGTTGCTGCGCCTGACAGAGCGAATGTCGATCATCACCCAGATCGACAACCTGATGACCTACCCCTTCGTCAAGGAGCGTCTGAAGGAGGAGCGCCTCTTCATCCACGGCTGGTACTACGACATCGAAACGGGGACCATCGACTATTACGACCCCGAGCAGTACCGCTTCCTCCCCCTCAGCGAACTGGCGAAAAGCTGCCGCGTCGACCTCTGACGCGTTGGGCCCAGCAACGGACGCGCACCTAAACTCTTTGACCGCATTGCCGATCTTGTTATCAGCAGCTCAAGCCGCCTTCCGAAGCGCGCTTCGGCGCTATGCGAACGGAAAATCTGCTATACTTAGAGCACTTTAAACACACTAAGCGAGCAACTCAAAAGGAAAATCATGGCCGAAGAAACGACACAAGAAGAACAGCAAGAAGGCGGGAAGAAGTCGAACTCGCTGATTCTGGTCATCATCATTGTTGTACTGATACTGATCATCGTCGTCGGTGCCGCCGTGACGGTCCTCATGATGGGGGGAGAAGATACAGGTGCCAAGGCCCAGCAGACCAGCGCTCCCCAGGAACGTCCGATGCAACGTCCTTCCCAGGGGATCCAGGAATCTGCCCTCTCCGAAATCGGCCCGATGTTCCCGCTCGACACGTTCACCGTCAACCTGCTGAGCGAGAGCGGACGCCGCTACCTCAAGGTGGAGATGAACCTCGAACTCAGCGGCGAAGAGCTCGGGCTCGAGCTGGACAACAAGACGGCCGTCATCCGCGACATCATCATCCGGCTCCTCTCCTCCAAATCCCTCGAGGAGATCTCGACGGCGAAGGGCAAGGAGAAGCTCAAAGAGCAGATCGTCGACCAGCTCAACATGCGCCTGCGCGACGGCCGCATCAACAACGTCTACTTCACCGAGTTCGTCGTTCAGTAAATGTCCCCGGGCCGCTGCGGCCCCGGATCACTCCCCTTCCGCCTGCATCAACGGCCTTCCAAGATAACAGCGCTGCACACCATCGTCTTTCCCGAGGCTTCTAAGAAGCGCCTCACGTCACCATCTGCCAGTAGCCAGGGCGCACAGGGCTAGGTCCTTATGCTTGAGAAACAGAACGGTATGAAGCGGCAAAAGGGGCTTTATATTCGTCTGGGAGAAGTAGCGCTACAATTCAGGAATATCTTGCGGCCTTTCCGCGCCGCACCGTAGAGGGTAGTCTATGTGGTACAACGCCCCGAAAGCGGCCCGGCCGTGATCGGTATCGACCTGATCAAACTCGAACGCATGGCTGGACTGATGGAGCGTTTCGGCGAAAAGGGACTGCGGCGTTTCCTCTCCGACGCGGAATGCTCCCTTGTCAAGAACCCCAGAACCGCCGCGGGGTTCTGGGCCGCCAAGGAGGCGTGCGCCAAGGCGCTGGGCACCGGAATCGGCGCCGAGTGCGGCTTTCACGACATCACCATTTCCAAAACGGCAAAAGGGGCGCCGCAACTCACGCTTGCGCCTGCCCTCCTGGAGCGCTTCGGCATCACTGGCATTTCCCTCTCCATCACCCATGACGGCGATTATGCCATCGCCGTTGTCGCCATGGAACGGGCAAAAAGGTAATCCTCACCCGCCCCCGACGAAATCGAGCAGCTCCACCTTGTCCCCGTCATGGAGTTCATGGGCGTCCCAGCGGTCTTGCTTGACGATGTTCATGTTGACGGCCGCCGCCATCACCTTGCCTTCGAGTCCCAGGGCCCGGATCAGTGCGAGCATCGTCACCCCCGTCTCGAAGGTACGCGTTTCGCCGTTTACGATTACCGTCACTTTTTCACTCCTTGCAGATAGATACTGATGGCGTTCGCCGCGCCGTGGTTCTTCTTTGCCACGGCAAACTCGTAAGGGGTGTTGCCCGTGGCGTTTTTCACCTTGGGGTCGGCCCCCGCTTTGAGCAGGAACTCCACGACGGGGACGATCCCCGTATAGGCCGCCTGGTGCAGGGGGGAGATCCCGTCTTCGTTCGCCAGATCGATGTCGGCGCCTTTGAGCACGACGAAGGTGACCAGCTCCAGGTTCTTCTTCTTTACCGCGAGGATCAGCGGCGTGTTGCCGTTGTAATCCTGGGCATTGATGTCCGCCCCCGCCTCGAGGAGCAGCTTCGCCAGCTCCAGGTTACGCATCTTGATCGCCACGTGCAGCGGCGTCAGTCCTGCACCGTTCTCTTCGTTGACGTCGATCCCGGCTTCAAGCAGTTGCTGGACCCTCGTGCCGTCTTCGTAGTAGATGGCCTCGTGCAGCTCGAATTTCGCGGCGTTGAGCACGACCGACAGCAGTAACAATAGTGCCACGACACTACGCATCACTCTCCCTTCCGGAAGCGGATCATTTTGAAGCGTTCCCCCAGGAACTCCGGCATGATCAGCATCTTCACTTTTTCGAGTTCCTGTTTATACAGCTTCTCCTCTACATTCGCCCTTAACATTTCCAGCAGCTCCAGGATTCCCATGTTGACCAAAGCCGTCGCCTGCGCTTTAAGCTCGACAAAGCGGACCCCGGCCGCCTCGTAGGCGTCCTTGACGTGCTCGAAGGTGACGTCGTAGGTGAGGTCCGATTTACCGAAGAGCGCGCCGCGGTCGATCGTCTCGTCGAAAAAGGGGAAGACCTCGTGTTTCGCGTAGATCCGCAGCGAGACGTCGGGACGTGCCGCTATCTCGCCGTAGTCGAAGCTGACGAACTCGAACCGCTCTGCCGCAGCGGCCATGGAGGCGGCGAACGCCTCGTACCCCACGGCGATCTCGCCCCGCTCCTTGTGATAGCGCGCCGCCGTCTCCAGGAGCCGGGGGGCCTCGACATCGAAGATCACCTCATGCCCCTCGACGCGGGCCGCTTTCCCCTGGTGGATCAGCTCGCAGGGGAAGGCGTCGAAGATCTCGTTGGCGACGAAGAAGGCCGTCGGCACCCGCATTGCGTCGAGCGACGCGAAATGGCTCAGGTCGACGGCGTCGCCGAAGGAGTCCCGGAAGTAGCTGCGCTGCTGCTCCCGCAGCGCCTCGAACCGCTCGATGATGACGAACTTCACCGTCTTAAGCAGCTCCGGGCGCAGGGTGTAGATGAACTCCACCATGTCCGCCAGGAAGTAGCCGTGGTGGGCACCGATCTCGCACACCGTCGTATCCGGGGGCAGGAACCCCTCGTCGATCAGATTGATGAAGTGCCGGGCGATCGTCCCGCCGAAGAACTTCGACGTGCTGACCGAGGTGTAGAAGTCCCCCTCCTTCCCGATCGCCTTGTAACTGGCATAGTACCCCTCGGGGCCGTAGAGCCATGCGGCCATATAGTCGCTGAATTTCATAATTACCTTTCTTGACACGCTGCGGAGAGCAAAGCTCCCCTCCGCTACGCTACCGCCGGGGTGAATGTTCTCCCCGCGCAATGCCCTGCGGCATGTTGAATAATGTTTACTCCCCGTCCGCGGGAAGGAGCTTCTCGTAGAGGTCGAGGAGTTCGCGCTGTTTGTCCAGCTCGTAGATCCGCGTGTCGAGTTCCTGGATGGCGACGGAGTTCTCCAGGTTCAGCACATCGTACTCCGTCTTGTAGCCCGCCTCGAAGAGCTCCCGCGTCTCCTGCAGCAGCCCCCCGTAGAGTTCCTGGTTCGACACGGCGAGGGAGATCTTGCGGTCGTAGTTCGTCAGGTTCTGCGCCACCTTTTCATAAAGGGCGCGCAGCTCGCGCTTCGTGTCATCCAGGACGATCAGCGCTTTGAGGTGGGCCACCTGCGCCGCCTCGACGTCGCTGATGCTGTTGAAGTCCAGGGGCATCGAGAGCTTGAAGCCGTAGTTGTAGTACTCCGTCTTCGTGTCGGGGATCGCGAAGGTGCCCCCCAGGATCATCCCTTCGCTCTCGTCGCGGTTGTAGCCGGCCACCAGGTTGAGCTGGGGGAGGTACTTGGCGTAGGCGACGCCTTTGTTGTAGCGCTCCATCGCCACCGCGCTGTCGGCGCGGCGCAGGTCGATGTTGCGGCCCATGAACGCCGCCTCGTCGAGCAGGGCGAGGGCCGGGAGCGGCGCCGTCTCGGGGTCGAGGTCGCTGAGGGTGTGAAAAAGGGAGACCAGCCGTTCCCGGGCGGTCTGCATATCGTAAAGCGCCTGGGTCGCGACGTTCGACTCGATCATCGCGCTGTTGAGGAAACCCGAGTCAATCTGGCCGTTCAGGTAGAGTTCGCGCTTCTGTTCCAGGTTGATCCTCGCGTTGGCGATGACCAGCTCCTGTTTCGCGATACGCAGGTCCGACTGGCGGATCTGCATCAGCAGCGAGACCGCCTCCTTGACCAGGGCGCGGCGCTGCTGTTCGAGGCTTTCGCAGGCGTTGAGGCGCGACGCTTCGGCGTACTTGATGCCGAAATAGATGCCGCCGCTTTTGAAGATGGGCTGGTCGATAGTGATCGCCGTGTTCTTCGTCGTCTGGTCGCTGCCGTAGGGGTCGCTCTTCGTGTAGGTGTAGCGCAGGCGGATCGGCTGGATCCAGGAGTCGCGCAACAGCGCGCTCTGGGCGTCGATCTTCTGCTGCTCCAGCCGGAACTGCTCCGCTTTCATCGTCGAGAGGTACCCCTCGAGGGTCGCATCGGGCTCCGACGCCAGCAGCGGCAGCGCGAAAAGACTAAAGAGCGGCAACAGCTTTTTCAAGACGTGCGAACCCTTCGTCGATCTCCTCTTTCGTGATCGTCAGAGGGGGGAGGAGGCGCAGGGTGTTGCGTCCCGCTTTGAGAACCATGACGCCGGCTTCTCGGGCGTTGTTGATCACTGCCGCCAGGGTTGCAGCGTCTTTGGCCCGCAGGCCGCGCATCATGCCGAAGCCGACGCTGGCGGTAAAGAGGTCCGTGTGCGCTTCGTAGAACTTCGTCAGGGCCTTTTCGAAGTAGAGGAAGGCCTTGTCCAGCTCCCCGCTCTGCTTGTACTCCTCGAGAATATCCAGCACGGCGCTGGCCGCGGAAGTCGAGAGGTAGTTCCCCCCGAAAGTCGAACCGTGGTCGCCGGGGGCGAAAATATCCTTTTTGGAGGTCATCACCACCCCGATCGGCACCCCGCCGCCGAGTCCCTTCGCCATCGTGATGACGTCGGGTTCGATGTTGTAGAGGTTCGAGGCGAGGAACTCGCCGGTGCGGTAGATCCCCGTCTGGACCTCGTCGACCATCAGCAGGATGTCGCGCCGCTTCAGCATCGCCGCCAGCGCCTGAACCTTCTCGCGGTCGAGGGGCTGCACCCCGCCCTCGCCCTGGACCAGCTCGATCATCACGGCCACCGTATGGTCGTCGATCAGTCCCTCGATCTCGTCGATGCTGCTCGCATAGACAAATCCGTCGGGGAAGGGTCCGAAGTAGTTGTGCATCGCCTCCTGGCCCGTCGCCTTCAGCGCCGTGATGGTACGGCCGTGGAAGGAGTGTTCCAGGGTGATGATCTTGTAGCGCTTCACGCTGCCGTCGACCTCGCCGTACTTGCGGGCGATCTTGATCGCCCCCTCGTTCGCCTCGGCCCCGCTGTTGGCGAAGAAGCACTTCATGTCGTAGCCGCTCTGCTCGACGATGCGCTTCGCGCACGCCGCCTGAGGCGCAATCAGGTAGAGGTTGGAGATGTGGATGATCCGGCTCACCTGGTCGCAGATGGCGCGGCTGAGGCGTTCGTTGCCGTGGCCGACGCTGACGACGCCGATGCCCGACGTGAAATCGATGTACTCTTTCCCCTCACTGTCGGTAAGAAGGGCGTTTTTGCCCGAAACGAAACTGACGTTCTGCCGTGCATAGGTGGGCAGGACGTATTGGGAATCCAGATCTTTTAGCATGGTTCAACCTTTATCTTCTCATCTTGGAATATGGCGTTCTCGCCCTCGTCGCTCAATCGCGAGGTCGTCAGGTAGTTTACCCCCGGTGTCCCCGAATAGATCAGCACGCAGTCTCTGCGCAGCCGGTCGTCGTGGCGCACCTCGAGCTCCACGCTCCCGACGGCGGAGCTGACCCGCACCCGCGTCCCCTCTGCGAAACCGAGATCGGGGTGGAGGTAGGCCGCGTGCTCGCGCCGGAACTGCGAGTTGAGGCTCCGGGGGCTCTTCGACGTCAGTAGGAACATCCCCTCTTCGAGATTGAAATCATAATCTACTTCGTCTAAAAATACAAACTCTCCGTCATCAGTTTCGAAGCCATCGCGGTAGGGGGGCTGCTGCCGTCCCCGGATGCGGAAGTAGCCGGGTTCCGCCGGTTCCGACGATGCCATGATCTGTTCGATGCATCCCTCTTCGCTTTCGATAGCGACGCCGAATTCCCCGCAGAGTTGCGCGGCGAGCTCATACTCGCCGATCCCCGCCTCCTCCATCCGCAGCATCGGTGCATACTGCAGGTAGTCACTGCCGTAGCTGGCCCGGATGTCCTCCTTGCCCAGGAAGCTCTTGGCCGGGATCACCAGGTCCGCCAGCTGCGACGTCTCGTTCTCGTAGAGGCCGAAATAGACGATCGCTCCCGCCTTGGAAAGGCTGTCGAGCACCCGGGCGGTGTCGGGCAGCTGCGAGGCCGGGTTGGCACCCTGGATGAACACCAGTTCATACTTGTGGAAGGGGAGGTTCGCCACCGTCTCGTAGTGCTTCGCCTTACGCTCGAAGGGGAGCCCCACCCCCGAAAGCGAATCGCCGAGGTAGCTCACCCCGCACCCCTCTTTGCCGAAGAGCCCCAGCAGCGCCCCGAAACTGTCGATGGCCCGCATCGTCGCCGCGCCGTTGGCGTACTTCTGAATGCCGATGCCGGCGAGGATCACCGTGCGTTTGCCGACCACCATCTCCAGCAGCCGACCGATGTCGCCCAGCGAGACGTCGATGCTGTCGAGCACCTTCTTGATCCGTACCGTCTGGGTCAGCTCGTAGAACCACTCGTGTTCGCTGCCATACGCCTCGAGGAACGCCTTGTCCTCGCTCCCCTCGATGATCAGGAAGCGCGACAGCAGCAGCGCCAGGTAGAGGTCGCCGTTGGGTTTGATCGGGAGGTGGAAGTCGGCCTGTTCCGCGATCTGGGTCCGGACCGGGTCGATGACGATCAGCGTCTTCCCCTTCAGAAAGGGGAGCAGGTGGCTGTTGGTCGTATGGAGGTTGCGGCCCCAGACGATGACCACCTCCGCCTTGGCGATCTCCTCCGGAGCCAGGGCGTAGTTGGCCCCCCGCCCGGCGATGATCCCCGCGTGGCCCGCACCGTCGCAGAGCGAACCCCGGGTGAGCGTCGCCCCGTAGGCGGCGAAAAAATGGTCGGTGGCGCGCTGCATGACTCCCATGTTGCCGCCGCCGCGGTAGTGCAGGACGGTATGGGGCGCCGCTTCACGCAGGCGTTCGGTCAGGATCCTCAGCGCCTCCTTCATCGAGACCGCCTCACCGCGGTAGCGCGGCTGCGTAATCCGCTCATACTCCGCGTAGTGGTTCAGATGCGGGCAGAGGTAGCCCTGCGTCACGGGATGCCCCGTATCCCCCTTCAGACGCCCGTTTTCGTAGCGGACGCTGCAGGCGTCGTAACAGTCGAGGGGACAGGCGGTGAGGTTATTCATCGCGAAACTCCACTTTGACCAGCCGCGAGAACTGCTCCGGCGCGTCGATGATGATCTCCGCCTTGTAGTTCGAGAGCTGCTCGGCGTCGGAAATATTCCAGAGCCGCGCGATGCGGTAGGCGGTTTTTTGGCCGTCGAGGTAGATCACCTGTGCGGCGGCGCGTTCGCGGTCCTCCCCACTGAGATAGAGGGTCAGGCGGGCGCGGCGGACGTCTGCGACCTGCGCCAGCGGCGTCCCGGGGTTGACCACCTGCTCCTCCTTCACCATCAGGGCATAGAGCACGTACCCCGGGGCCTCCAGGCTCTTGTCGGCGATGGTTCGCTCCAGCCGGCGCTGCCGCAGCTGCAGGTCGTTGATCTGCACCTTCAGATTCTCGTTCTCCTTCTGCAGGGCGAGCAGCTGGTTCTGGGTCGCCACGTAGTCGTAGAACTCCCGGTCCTTTTCCACCTGCGAGCGCATCTTCAGCGCCTCGACCCGTTCGTAGTTGCGCGCTTTTTTCTCGATGATCCGTTCATAATTGACGGCCATCTCGCGGTTGAGGGTCACAGCGTTTTCCAGAAGCGCGATCTTGCTGCGGGTCTTATCCAGCTCGACACGGTCGAGTTCGTCGTCGATCCGAATATAGGGCGCCTTCGAAAGCCGTGTGCCCTCCCGGGTCTCATCGGCCAGCAGGACCAGCCCCGAAACGTTCGACGCCACCGTGCGGATCTCGTAGGGCTCCGCTTTGGCGTAATACTCCTTCGCCCCCAGGGAGACGAACGGCAGCAGCAGCAACAGGGTAAACTTCTTCACGGCAGAACCTCGTGTTCCCGGCCGCAGGCCTCCGCAGTCGCGTTCCGAGGCAGCCCCGGACCGGGTATGTAGATGGCATGGATTGTACCCTCCCCATGCTTTATCAACACTGTGTAGGCGCGGCTGGCCCCGATTCCTCAAGCGCCGGGAAAGCGATCGTTTCGTTAGGATATTTTGGCTATGATAGGACGATTATGAAACGGAAGGCATGCCATGTCACTACTCGATCATGTCGACGCGACGACCAAACTGGCCCAGAGCAACGAAGTACAGCTGTTGGTCTTCAAGGCCCACGCCGGCGCCGACTCTCCCTACTACGCGATCAACGTTTTCAAAACCCGTGAGGTAGTCGAGGCGAAGAACCACCACCTGACCCAGCTGCCGGGCGTGCACCCGCTGCTGGAGGGGAGCATCGTGCTGCGCGGCATGCAGATCCCCCTGCTCAATCTCCCCAAATGGCTCGGGATCAGCCTGACAACCGATGCGATGCGCCGCTCGAACTTCCTCATCTGCGACTTCAACGGCATCATCATCGCCCTGCGCATCGCCAACGCCTACCGCGTCATCAAGCGCAACTGGTCGGAGATCCACGCCCCCGAAAGCTACCGGGTCGGGGATGACAGCATGGTGATCAACGACACCCGCCTCGAAGACGGCAGCATCTGTATGATCCTCGATTATGAGAAGCTGCTCGCCGAGGTGATCCCACGGGCGATGGTCGACCCCTCCAAAGCCATGGCAACCATCTCCAATGTCACGCTCCCAGAAGCCCTTCGGCACGGCACGGTACTGATCGCCGAGGATTCCCGGACCGCGCAGAAACACCTGACCCAGATCTTCAACAACGCCCGCATCCGCCACCGCATCTTTCAGAACGGCAAAGCGCTGATTGACTACATCCGGGGTTTGGAAAACACCGCCTCCGTCGCCGCCGTCGTCACCGATATCGAGATGCCGGAGATGTCAGGCTTTACGGTTATCCAGAAGCTCCGGGATGAACCGGCCACGCGGATGCTGCCGATTATCGTCAACAGCTCCATGACCGGCGATAACAACAAGCGCGAAGCCCTTGCTCTCGGGGCCGATGGTTTTATCGACAAGACCAAGAGCCAGGATATCCTTCCCCTGATCGCCTCCATCATGCGCAGCAAGGGGATCCGCTAGCGTCCAACAACGCCGCTTCAACGAAAGAGTCGCGCAGACGCGAGTCAGAGTAAAAAAATATTCGGGAAAACCGGTGGAGTGTCGGGCAGATGCCCTGCCCCCTGCCGGGAGCGGGTGCCTGGTCTCAGGCGAAGATGGAGAGAAGGGCGGCGACGGCGGAGCCGATAACGCCGGAGACGTTGGGGCCCATCGCATGCATCAGCAGCATGTTCTGGGGGTTGTTCTGCATCCCGACTTTGTTGGAGACGCGGGCCGCCATCGGAACGGCGGAGACCCCGGCCGAACCGATGAGCGGGTTGATCTTGTGCTTGCTGAAGGCGTTCATGGTCTTCGCCATCAGGACGCCCGCCGCCGTACCGACGGAGAAGGCGATCAGGCCCAGGACGATGATCGCCAGGGTCTCGGCGACGAGGAACTGCTCGGAAGCGAGCTTGGAGCCGACACCCAGGCCCAGGAAGATCGTGACGATGTTGATCAGGGCGTTCTGCAGCGTATCGTTGAGACGCTCGACGACGCCGGACTCCTTCAGGAAGTTACCGAACATGAAGGCACCGATCAGCGGCGTCGAGTCCGGAAGAACAAGAATCGCCAGGGAGAGTACGGAGATCGGGAAGAGCAGCTTCTCCATACGCGATACCGGGCGCATCGTCGTCATCTTGATCATCCGCTCCTCTTTGGTGGTGAGGGCGTTCATGATCGGGGGCTGGATGATCGGCACCAGCGCCATGTAGGAGTACGACGCTACCGCGATCGCACCCAGCAGCTCCGGCGCGAGGGCCGTGGCGATGAAGATCGAGGTCGGGCCGTCCGCCCCGCCGATGATGCTGATGGCCGAAGCCTGCTTCAGGGTGAAGTCGACGATGCCCGTATACTCGGAGAGCATCACCGCGCCGACGAGG
>QKCD01000029.1 GCA_003245815.1 Sulfuricurvum sp. | reverse complement strand
CACGACTTCATCACCCTCAACGAGGGAATCGACCGCGACGAAGCCTACGAGCGGACCCTGCTGGAGTTCTACGGCCATGAGTGTCCGCCGGTCGTCGCACCCATCCTGCTGGCCGATGATTTCGAGGCGCGTAGCCTGGTCGGCGAACACCTCGGCACCCTTTTCGGCAAAAAAGCCTCCCTCGCCGTTCCCCAGCGCGGTGTCAAGAAGAAACTCGTCGAACTGGCGCGTACCAACGCCGAACGGCTGCTCGAACGCCCCGACATCCAGCACCACGACCTCATCCCCCGGGCCCTGCAGAAGCTCTGCGGCCTGGAACGGCTGCCGGTACGGGTAGAAGTCTTCGACAACTCCCATATCGCCGGACAGGCCCCTGTCGGTGCGATGGTTGCCTTCGACAACGGCACCTTCGACAAAAAAGGGTACCGCCACTACCACCTCGAAAGCCGCGACGAATACGCCCAGATGCGCGAAACCCTAACCCGCCGCATCGAGGGGTTCGAAACCAATCCCCCGCCGGACCTTTGGGTGATCGACGGAGGGCATACCCTGCTGCTCCTGGCACGGGAGCTGCTCCACGCCCACGGTACCAACCTCGACGTTATCGCCATCAGTAAGGAGAAGATCGATGCCAAGGCCCACCGCGCCAAGGGCGGGGCCCTCGACCAGATTCACACCCCCGAGGAGAGCTTCCGCCTCGACAAAAACGACAGGCGGCTGCAGTGGGTCCAGCGGCTCCGCGACGAAGCGCACCGTTTCGCCATCACCTTCCACAAGAAAACCAAGCTCAAGCACGACCAGCAGAGCCGCCTGCTCAACACCCGGGGGATCTCCCAGGCGAAAATCGCCAAGCTCCTCAGCCACTTCGGTACCTTCGAAGCGCTCTACGCGGCCAAGGAGGAGGAGATCGCCGCCCTCCTGAACCCCAGGGATGCCAAACAGATCAAAGCGCTCCCGCCGGACGAAAAGCGTTAACCCCCTGCTCCTCCCGAACTGCCCAAAAAATGCCCGTTTCCTGTAGCGATCGCCGCAACGGCGCCCGGAGGATGCATCACTTAGGCAAATAAGTGGCATTTTGTACGGATTATGTTATATTTATTCGCTTTTGTATGTTATATTCACCGCTCACGGAAGTATGAGCGAGCAAAGGGGGATATATGGCAGCAGTCGAACCGGTGGACGAGGAGTTCCTGTTTGAAGGACGCGCCATCATCAGCGAGACGGATACGCGGGGCATCATTACGTTTGCCAACCGAAAGTTCTGCGAGATTTCCGGCTATGCAAAGGAAGAGCTGTTAGGGCAGCCCCACAACATCATCCGTCATCCCGACATGCCCAAACAGGCGTTCGCCCAGATGTGGTCGACGATCCAGGGCGGCGAACCCTGGCACGGATTGGTGAAGAACCTCCGAAAAGACGGAAAGTACTACTGGGTCGAAACCGAAATCACCCCGGTTACGGATGAAAGCGGTGCGATTACCGGGTATATCGCCGCACGCAAACCCGCCGGCCGCAAAGACATCGAAGATGCTGTTTCCCTCTACAAAGCCATGCTCGAAAATGAACAACAATAAGGAGACCCCTTGCTGATATACGACCATACGAAAACCCTGATCGGCATTGACGACGACGACCTCCATCTGCTGGGATTCATCTCCGCAGAAGAGCTCTTCGGGGCATGTACGGATATCGCGGATTTTTTTATCAAACAGCCGGGTTACATCCACAATTTCAAAAATTTCCAATGGATTGACTTCGTCCTTCACGCCGAATCCCAGAACAGCAGGGCAATTGTCGACACAGGACGCAAACACTTCAGCTGCGAGCTCCTCATCAAGCCCTTTCACCTGCTTCAATCCCCGGACCGCGAGGCCTATGCCGTCTACCTGCAGCACGTCCAGCCGCTGAAGACCGGCGAAACCCCCAAAGCGCCTACCGTCACACCGCCCCCTCCGCCTCCGGTGCCCGAAACCGCGGCGCCCAAACCCGTGACGGAGGCGGCGGCCGAACTGCCGAAGTTCGATGATGTCGAGGAGACCACCCTCGGCGACAGCGCGGCCTTCGAAATGCCCTCGGCGGATCTCTTGTCCGAGCCTTTTGAAGCGCCCGTTGAAGAGGAGCTCCGGCCCGAATTTGCCAAACCCCTCGAGATCGAGGAGGATCTTTTCATCACCGAAGAGCCTGCCCCCCACGCCGACATCGAAGCGGCCATCGAGGCCCTCCCTCCGCAGCCGGCGGAAGCGGCCCCCATGTACGGGGATTACCTGAGCCCCGAGGAGCAGGGCTACATCCACCCGCTCGAGGAGTTCGACGATTATGTCTTCGACCCCCATATTGCGGCCGACGAACTCGGACTCCCCGTCGACCTGATCGAGGAGTTCATCGGCGACTTCATCAACCAGTCCCACGACTTCCACGACCCGATGTTCGAAGCAGCCGAACAGGGCGACTACGAGAACCTCAAGCTCCTCTCGCACAAGCTCAAAGGGGTCGCGGCGAACCTCCGTATCGAAGACGCCTTCGCCATGCTCTCGACGATCAATACCTCGCATACCCGGGCGGAAGTGAGCGCCTATCTGAAGATGTTCTACAACACCATCGCCAAGCTCGAGGGCAAAGAGCCGCTCTGGGTGACCTACGCCCGGGGTGAAACGGTGACGGAGTCCGAGCCCGCCGAAACGGAACCGGTACTCCCCGAGGCCGAAAGCCTGCCCGAAGCCGAACCCGAAAGTGCCGGGGTCGAGGAAGATCTCTACGCCTTCGATGTCAAAATGACCCCGACCGAAGCGGCTCCGGCAGCGAAAACGGCGGAGGCGGATACGGACATCTACAACTTCGATGTCAAGGAAGTCACCGAAACAGAACCTGCCGCCCCGGAAGCGCCTTGGGAACCGGAGGTCGATGAGGATCTCTACGCCTTCGAGATTTCGGAGCGCAAACCTGCAGCCGACACCGCCACGGAACTTCCGGAACCGGCCGAACACGAACCGGAAGAGCCGGCCCTCTACGATTTCGAACCGGAGCGCTTCGAACCGCCACTCCAGTATGAGGAAACTGCCGAAGCGGAGCTTTCCGAAAGCGCTGACGTCGACATGGAAGCGGCTCATGAGCCGGAAGTGCCCGTCATGGATATCACGTCGGCCGAAACCGCACCGGAACCGGCTGCGCCGGCCGTCCCCCGCTACGACGTCGCCGGCGTCGCCAACGAACTCGGACTGCCGGCCGATATCGTCGAAGATCTTAAAAACGATTTCATCGCCCACGCCAATCTCTGCAGAGCGCAGCTTGATGATGCCATCGACTCCGTACAACCGGCCCAGTGGCGCAACCAGGCCATCCAGCTCAAGGGAATCGCCGACAACCTGCGCATGAACGACATTGCGCAGCTCATGCAGCGGCTCGAAGCGGCCACAGACCCGCTTGATGCCAGAGCGCTGACCGATCAGTTCTACACCCTGCTCGCACAGCTCTAAACGATATTTGGAAGGATAGGTAACCCATGCATATAGGAATTAAAAACCGATTACGCCTCATCAGTCTTCTGCCGATTCTGATGCTCTTCTCACTGGCCACCTACTACGTCTACACCTCGTATACCAGTTACCAACTCGCCGAGTACCTCCAGGAGAAACTCGCCGAAAACAAATATCTCAACGAGCTGATCACCAACATCCCGCGCGAACGGGGCATGAGCGCCATCTACATGGGGAACCGTTCGGAGACAACCCACCGCTCCCTGGTCGCCCAGCGCGATCTCGTCGACACGAAGGCGGAGGCGTACCTGACGTTCCTGCGGAACAACAAGATCCTCAAAGAGACCTCCGCCAGTACCAAGGATGTCACCGCCGTCATGCAGACGATCCGCGAGATCCGCCCGCTCATCGACGAGAACAAGGCGGACTTCCGGCAGACCTTCTACAACGTCTACAGCAACGGCCTGGTCCAGCTGATCCGCCACCTCGCCGACGAGCGCGCCTTCAATATCGACAAGGAGATCACTTCCCTCTCCTCCACCTACCTCTCCCTCGTCGAGGTCGAGGAGTACGCCGGGCAGGAGCGGGGTTTCATCTCCTACGTGCTGAGCCGCTCCATCCCCCTGCAGTCCAACGACCTGAACCTCTGGCTCTCGCTTATCGGTAAAGCCGACGCCATCAAGTACGACAGCCTGATCAACCGTGACGTCAAAGAGTCCCTCGACCGGATCTTCAAGAACGAGGACAGCCTGGAGCTCTTCGAAGATATCAACATCGAGCGGGCCGAAGTCGTACGGGCGGTCAGCGACGGCAAATACGCCACCGAACCGGGCATCTGGTTCACCATGCTTTCCGAGAAGATCAACCTGATCGGCGATGCCAAGGAACTGCTGATCGACGCGATGGACAAACGGGCCGCGCAGGTCAAGACCGAAGCGATCCAGATCCTCATCGCCTCTATTTCCGTCTGGGTCGTCTCCTTCCTGATCGGTCTGCTCGGGATGTTCGTCGCCAACGACATCGCCCGCAACATCCGCAACCTCGAATCGGTCCTCAAACGCGCCGCCGAAGGTACCCACGAAGGCGAAGAGGGGGAACTGCTCAGTAGCATGATCAACCTCGATACCGCCGAAGGTACGGCCCGGGCCTACGCGGCGCTCGAGAAGGTCATCGAACAGACCCGCAAGGACAAGGAATTCGCTCTCGAGGCAAGCGAAGCGAAGTCGATGTTCCTCGCCAACATGTCCCACGAGATCCGTACGCCGCTCAACGGCATCGTCGGCTTTACCGAGTTGCTGAAAGATACCGAGCTGCATGACGAGCAACGCGAGTTCATCGATATTATCGAGAAGAGTTCCGAGAACCTCCTCGAGATCATCAACAACATCCTCGACCTCTCCAAGATCGAGAGCAACAAGCTGGAGATCGAAGAGATCGTCTTCAACCCGATGGACGAGTTCGAAAGTGCCGTGGAGGTCTACTCTGTCCGTGCGGCCGAGAAACATATCGACCTCGGCTGTTTCATCGACCCGAGCCTAGAGCGTCCGCTCAAAGGGGATCCGACGAAGATCAAAGAGGTCATCATCAACCTCCTCTCCAACGCCGTCAAGTTCACCAACAGCGGCGGCAGCATCACCGTCGACATCCGCCGCGTCCCGACCGATGACCGTCACCACGCCCAGGTCCGCTTTGAAATCAAGGACAGCGGTATCGGCGTCACCAGCGAGCAGAAGGCGAAGATCTTCGAGGCCTTCGGCCAGGCGGACACCTCCATTACCCGCAAATACGGCGGTACCGGCCTCGGTCTAACCATCTCCAGCCGCTTTATCGAACTGATGGGGGGCAAGCTCGACCTTACCAGCGAGCCGGGCAAGGGAACGACCTTCTTCTTCACCCTCGATTTCGACGAGATCGAGACCCTCAACGACTCGAACCGCGGCACCTTCGCCAACATCAACGCCCTGATCCTCGAGAACGCGCTCAAGCACAAAACGCAGAGCGGCTTCCTCAGGGAGTACCTCGACTTCTACGGCGTCACCTACAAGACCTTCTCCAATATCGATGAAATGCACGACCTGCAGCGCGAGATCAACTACGACCTCGTATTCGTCGATTACGACTTCTGCAGCGAAGAGGAGCTGATCGCCTACGAAAAGTCCTCCGCGCAGATGGTACTGATCGCCAAATCCTTCTTTATGAAGAAGATCGAATCGATGCAGCTTGACCTCTTCAAGGTCCTCTACGAACCGCTGAACAACTCGAAGATCAGAACGACCCTCGAAGCCCACGACGTCGAAGAGTTCAAACAGGCCAAAGCGAAGAAGGTCCGGCGCAAGAAGTTTGACGAGCGGACGTCCAAATTTGATGCGAAGGTCCTCGTCGCCGAAGACAACGTCATCAACCAGAAGCTGATCAAACGTACCCTTGCCGAGCTGGGGCTTGATGTCACCCTCGCCAACAACGGTCTCGAGGCCTTCGAGAAACGTAAAAACGGCGTATTCGACCTAATCTTCATGGATATCCAGATGCCGGTGCTCGACGGCGTGGAGGCGACCCAGGAGATCCTAGACTTCGAGGAGGATTTCGATACCTCCCACGTTCCCATCATCGCCCTCACTGCCAACGCGCTCAAAGGCGACCGCGAACGCTTTATGGATGCCGGCATGGACGAATACACGACCAAGCCGCTGATCCGCAACGAGATCATCTCGCTGCTGAACCAGTTCATCCCCCACAAGATCGTCGACGCGGCCGCACCGGAACAGCCGCAGGCAGCACCTGTCACCGAAGCAGCGGCAACGGAGCCGAGTGTTGCCGAGGCAATGCCCGAAAAAACGGCACCCTTTGCAGAGCCTCTGCCCATGAAAGCCGATATCATTATGGCCAAGAAGAGTATGATCGAGTCGAAGCTCTTTGCACGTCTGCTCGATGACCTGGGCTATACCTACGAGAGCGTCGCCAGCAGCGACGCCCTCAACGAGGCGCTGCAAAATGGCCGCTACAAGCTTGTCCTTTTCGACAAGGAGCTGCAGGGACTCTCCCTCGAACGGCTCAATGCAGAGGCCCGTGCCGGCAACCCGGATGTCTCCCTCGTCATGCTGGTCGACCCCTCGAAGCCGGAGGAGCCTTCCGATGCGAACTATGTCCATGAAATCGTCCGCAACGTCATTAACAAGGATCTCTTGCGGCTCGTCTTTGAAAAATTTATATAATCTGAAGGAACTGTGAAGATGCCAGAAAAACAACTTACCGTACTTGCTGTCGATGATGACGTCATCAACCTGAAACTGCTGAAGTCCATGCTGATGAAGACCCATCATGTCCGTGAAGTGATCGAAGCCAAGAACGGGGCTGACGCCATCGACGTACTCAAAGCACGCGGCAAGGAGATCGATATCATCCTGCTTGACATCATCATGCCGGTGATGGGAGGTATCGAGATGCTGCAGATCGTCAGAGCCGACGAGAACCTGCACCAGCTTCCGATCATCGTCCTGACCACCGACGAAACGAAAAAATCCGAAGCTCTGGAGTGCGGTGCAAACGGCTTCCTGATGAAACCCGTGCGCGAACGCGACGTCGTCTCCAAGATCAACCAGCTGCTCGTTTAAGCGGGCAGCACATCCTCTTTCACCCCAATTACAGCACTTTTTTTTACCCGATAGACCGCATTACTACTTTTACATTTTCGATGTTTTCAACCGGTATCAGTGACATGCCGGCTCTGCGGAAGGGGGAGAGGGAATACGTGCCCTACGGCACGCATGGAGGGTTTACTTCTCGACGAGAAGCCGTTTGAGGACCTCGTCGATGCGGGTGACGCCGACAATGTCGATATCCGCCTTCACCTCGTCCGGGATCTCGTCGAGATCGCGGTCGTAATTCTTTTTCGGGATCAGTACCGTGCTCATCCCCGCTTTGTGCGCCGCGATCAGCTTCTCTTTGAGCCCACCGATCGGCAGGACGTTACCGCTGAGAGAGAGCTCACCGGTCATGGCAATATCGGCACGGACCTTCTTGTCGCTGAGGATCGAAGCGATAACCGTCGCCATCGCAATCCCCGCGCTCGGCCCGTCCTTGGGTGTCGCCCCGTCGGGAACGTGGATATGAAGGTCGTAGCGCTTATAAACTTCGCTCGCGTCGATCTCGATCTGCTCCTCTCGCTCCTTGAAGCTCTTGGGAATGATCTCGTGATCAATCGCCAGTGCCCCCGAATCGATCTGCGTCTTGATAACGCTCATCGCGATGCGGGCCGACTCTTTCATAACATCACCAAGGCTGCCGGTGAGCTGCATTCCCCCCTTGCCCTTGATACGGATCGCCTCGAGCTTCAGTACGTCGCCGCCCACCGCGGTCCAGGCAAGGCCGTTGGCCACGCCGACAAGCGGGATGTTGTCAGTCTTGTCGATCTCGAAGACTGTCTTGTCGAGGAAGCTCGGAAGGTTCTTCACCGTTACCGAGACCTTGTCCGTCTCCGGATGTTCCAGGATCTGCTTGGCCGATTTGCGCACCAGGTCCGCGATGCGGCGGCGGAGGTTCCTCACGCCCGCCTCCCGGGTGTACTTGTGGATCAGCTCCTGCATTGCCGCCTTGGAGACGACGACCTCGGAGGTTTTCAGACCGTGCTTCTTCAGCTCCTGGGGCAGCAGATAGCGGCGTGCAATCTCGAGCTTCTCCTGTGGCGTATAGCTGCTAACCGCGATGAATTCCATCCGGTCGCGCAGCGGCGCGGGGATGCCCCCCACGTCATTGGCCGTCGCGATGAAGATCGCCTTGCTCAGGTCGATGTTGAAGTTCAGGTAGTAGTCACGGAAAGCGCTGTTCTGCTCGGGGTCGAGGATCTCCAGCAGCACGGCGGTCGGGTCGCCGCGGTGCGAGCGGGCTACCTTGTCGATCTCGTCAAGGACGACCACGGGGTTCATCTTCTTCGCATCGATCAGCCCCTGCACGATACGGCCGGGCATCGCCCCGATATAGGTGCGGCGGTGACCCCGCAGCTCGTTGACGTCCTCAAGGCCTCCCAGCGCGATCCGCACCAGCGGACGTTTGAGCGCCTCGGCGATGGAGTTGGCCAAAGAGGTCTTGCCAACGCCTGGAGGGCCCGCGAAACAGAGGATCGCCCCCTGCCCTACCTTTTCGCTGATGCCGCGCAGCTGCATCAGCTCCTTGACGGAGAAGAACTCTGAGATCCGCTCCTTAGGTTTTTTCAGGGAGAAGTGGTCCTTGTCGAGCTGCCGCTCGACATCCTGGATCTTCAGCGGCTTTTTCGCCTCGTCGCCGAAGGGGATCTCCAGCACCCACTCCAGGTAGGTCTGGATCATCCCCGCGTCGGCGGAGTCGGGGTGCATCCGCGCGAAACGCTCCAGCTGCTTGTTGATCTCCTTGTAGGCGTCTTCGCCCATCTTCTCTTTCTTCGCCTCGAGCTTTTCGCGGTACTCTTCGATCTCCTCGTCACGCTGGGTATCGGTGCCGAGCTCGCGCTGAATCTGCTTGAGCTGTTCCTTGAGGAAGTACTCCTTGTTCACCTGTTCCATGCGCGAATGGACCTTGGAGCGGATCTCCTTCTGCAGGCG
This sequence comes from Sulfuricurvum sp., assembly GCA_003245815.1. Taxonomy (GTDB): domain Bacteria; phylum Campylobacterota; class Campylobacteria; order Campylobacterales; family Sulfurimonadaceae; genus SZUA-415. Next base: position 4,641 of record QKCD01000029.1, on the reverse strand, counting down.
CGACGCCTCGATGTCCTCGATCAGGATGTCGATCAGCATCAGGAAGCGCTGCTCGACGTCGCTTTCGATAAAGAGGGCGTAGGCCTGCTCTTTGCGCAGCTTGATCGAACTGCAGACCAGGTCCGCGATGCGGTTGTACTCGTGGTTCTCCTCGATCGTGCGCAGCAGGTCCGGCGGAAAGTAGTTGCTCACCTGTGCCAGGGCCCGTACCTTCTCCCGGACGACCTCGACGATGGCGTCCATTTTGAGCTCGTTGTAGGGCTTCATCTCGATCGTGTCGACGGTCGCCCGCAAAAAGCCCTCGTCCTGGAGCTGCGCGACGACACGGCCGCGGGCAAGCCCCTGGAAAAGGACCTTGATCCGACCGTCGGGGAGTGCCACTTTGCGCATGATCGAGCCGATGACGCCCGCGTCGTAGAGGGCGTCAAAGCCCCCCTCGCCCTCCCGGCCCTGCCGGGTCGGGCAGACGATGACGAGGGAATTGTTCTCGATGGCGTCCGCCGCCGCGGCAATATTCTCGTCGTCGCTCAGGAAGAGCGGCGAAATCATAAAAGGGTATAGAAATAGTTCATCTTCGGCAATGACCGGCAGATCCGCCGGAAACGCGCCGTAGTTACTTAACTGCATCACTGTTCCTGTCGTTGAAAATCGTAATCGTTACTCTTTCGAAACACCCTCGGAGTTACGCGACACGACGCTCTGGGTGTCCGGAATCATAAAGGCGTACCAGCTCTCACCGCCGTCGCCTTCGAAGATCGCCTTGTACCAGGGGCTGCTGGCAGGCTCCACCTCGTTCCAGTCGATCCACGGCTGCGGCTTGATCGAACGGTAGTAGGCGGCAGCCTTGGGTTTGTCCAACCGATCGTACAGGCTGGCGATCGACTCGTTCAGGGCCGCCTGCGCCATGTAGAGGCGTGTAACCATGGTGTCGACCGTCGCGAAGTAGATGGAAGCGGGGTACTGTTTCTTGAAGCGTTCGCCCTCAGTGATGACGTCATCGATCAGCCCCTGGTCGCGGCGCACATTGGGCAACGCCAGGTATTTCGCCTTGATCTTCAAAAAGGCGGCGAATTCGCGCTGCTCGGCATCGGCATAACGCTTGATATATTCGTTCAGGAAATGCTCCCCGAGCAGGAACTCCCCCTCCCGGATATGCGCCATCGCGAGAATGATCGTCGCTTCGCCCAGCAGCGGAGAGCCAATATGTTCACTCTGCAGCGAGCTGTAATAGCCGTCCGCCTTGTCAAGGGTGCCCATCCCCACCGCGTAGATCATCTTGTCGTACCAGAAGGCCGCCGGCTGGTTGAATTCCGTGGCGGTTTTCTGGCTACAGCCGGTAAAAAGAAGCCCGAAAACGGCGATCAGCGCAATAAGGGTATGTCGTGACATGTATGATCCTGGATGAAAAATGGTGTATTTTACCAAAATCGCATTAATCTGTCCTATTAGCGACCAAAAGCGCGACATTCCTTCAGCTCCCGCCCCACGGCCGCCCGGTGCCCGTCATCGCATTGCAAAACTTATGCTACAATTTTGGGCACACGGGTAAACTCCCCCGAAACCCCACAAGAATGGAACCGCCATGCTGTTTGACCTGAAAACGCCGCTGCTCGGATTTGAATCGATCAGGCAGATGGAGCTGCAGAAAATCGATGATATTTTCATGCGTCTGAAGACCCCCGACGCGGACCAGCCCTCGTTTACCCTGATCAATCCCTTCGTACTGCGCGACTATAGCTTTGAAATCCCGACAGCACTGCAGAAGGCGATGGAGATCTCCGACGGCTCCAACCTGCTGATCTACAACATCATCGTTATCCAGACCCCGATCGAAAATTCCGTCGTCAACTTCATCGCGCCGCTGGTCTTCAATACCGACAACCATACGATGGCCCAGGTGATCCTCGACAGCAGCGGCGAGTACGGTATCGCCGAACCCATTGCCGCGTTCCTGAAAGCGAAACAAGATGCGTAAAACCCTCACTTTTGTCGGCAACGGCACCATGGCCCTCTCCATGGCCCAGGGGCTCAAAGCCACCTGCGAGATCGAAGTCGTCGGGCGCAACCCCGAGCGCCTCGACGCCTTCGAGGCAGCTCTTGGGGTACCCGTCCGCAAAGCCCTGCTCGAGGGCTTCGACATCTCCGGCAAAACCGTGCTGCTCTGCGTCAAGCCGGGCAATATCGCCGCCGTCGGCCAGCAGCTCCGTGGGCGCGCCGAGATCCTCTACTCGGTCCTGGCCGGCGTAACGCTGCAGACGCTGCGTTCGCATATCGACGCCCTTTCGACGGTTCGGGCCATGCCCAACCTCGCCGCCACCGTGGGGCGTTCCATGACCACCCTCACCGGCGATGCGTCCAGAGCCGACGAAGCGGCCGGACTCTTCGGCGCCATCGGCACGACCCTCTGGGTCGGCAGCGAGAAAGAGCTTGACATCGCCACGGCGCTCGCGGGCAGCGGCCCCGCCTACCTGGCGCTCGTCGCCGAGGCTCTGGCCGACGGCGCCGTCAGGGAGGGACTGCGGCGCGACGACGCCATGGCCCTGATGCGGGGGCTCTTCGCCGGGTTCGGCGAACTGATCGGCCAGCAACACCCCGCCCTGCTCAAAGACGGCGTTATGAGCCCCGGCGGCACCACCGCCGCCGGCTACGGGGCGCTCGAAGAGGCCGCCGTGCGCAATGCCTTTATACAGGCGATCGCCAGGGCGCACGAGCGGGCCAAAGCCCTCTCCTGATCTCTCCCCTTTGTTCTTGCGCATTTGCAATAGCAAACAGCCGAAACTCTAGCGTGTGTTCAAACTCTAAATAGAAATCAATTAGGGCAAACTAATGCTTCAAAATGTCTATATCTGACCAAACGCTTTTGTCAATTGCAGAATTTCGAACAAAAATAACCAATCGTAAAAACAACGAATGTTCACAAAGCTGTGCCCAAAAACATTAAGGCATTCGTTAATAAAGAGCTGCTATTATGATTTGGAAACGAGAGTCTTTGTGTATTACTGCCTATGTGTTCTTTCTATCGGTATAATTTATATTTAAACCCTAAAATGCGAGAAGGGGAGGGATTTATGTCCAACTTACAAGCTTCAGTGAGAATCATCGTATTCTTGTCCCTTTTTATCTTGAGTGCAGCTTCAGTCACAGCCGCAGATTGGTGCTATCCCAGCAGCGATTATAATGCGACATTCGACAGCAATAGTATCTCATACAGCAGACCAGCACCCACTTTATATAAAGATACTACCGAAACTTATTATTTTCAAGCGGATGTGCCTGGAAGCCTGCACATTGAGGTGACTAGTGACGGAAACAAAATCTATCTAACCGGCGCTCAGGGCCTCTGTCCTATTCCTTTGGGAAAAGGTAACGGTGGTGTGTTCACCCTCGACTACACAAGCAATAAGCCATTCAGCGTTAATGTCATAGCACTGGCCGATAATGATGCGGCATACACCATTACCGCGTCATTTGTACCGGCGACAATCATTCTTAGCAAAACCGCGTTCCCCAACCAAGTTGAAGAAAACCTTGACTCCAACGTGACCTACTACATCGACGTGACCAATGTCAGCTCCCAGAACCTTACGATAACCAGCCTAAGTGATGTTTTCACTACCACTTCAGGCGTCAATATTCTCGATGCCAACGGCACCGGCTGGAACTGTTCTCAGACGCATCCGATCAATTGTACCTATGATGCAAATCCGCTGCAACCAGGAACTAGTGCCGGGCGTCTCTATGTCCACACCATGATCAATACCGATGTCGATATTGACAATACTGCGACGGTCTACTCCAAAGATGATGGCAACAATCCACTTGACCCCGTGAGCGATACCGCCCCTGTACGGGTCGTAGAAGGAGTCAAACAAGTGGACTTGGAAATCGTCAAGATCGCCGAATCAGATCGCATCCCCATTGGCAATGACTTCTACTACTACATCTTCGTCGTCAACCACACCAATGCCGATGCCGACCTTCTCAAAGTGACCGACACATTCCCGGCGGATGACAATATCACCTACGATCAAAGCGGAAGCGGCGGGAACGGCTGGACCTGTGGGCCGATGGATGACAATAACAACATCACCTGCTATTACGACCAGTCTCTCTACTATGGCATTACCTATTTCAAGATCAAAGCTCACAGCTCAAATTATGATCAAACGGTGCGAAATACCGCCAGCGTCAACGTCTTGAATCCCATCGATGAGAATCCCGATCATAACACAACAACCTGGGTAGACGTCAATATTACAACAAGCGGCGGCGGCGCCTCACCTTTCGGGGGGATCTATGCCCCAGGTGGCCTGATCGAAGTTTCGGATGTCACACTCAACAATAGTATCACACGCGATAACGCTAGAATCCGCACCAAGGTCGCTGGCCGACCGAATTCAACTTTGGATGTTTACTTCCTCGATAACGCCACATCGTCAGGCGTTCCCACTGGCTACGATGCCAATACGACCAAGATCATTCCGCTCACCGTGTTACTGCGTCTGGCCGATGAAAACTGCAGTATGGCCAGTGAAAGATCTATTGCCTGGGGAGATAACGATGTCGAGGCTGTCTTCTATGAAGGCAACTCCATGGTCCACGCGGGACTGGACCCCCAAAACGGTATTACAAGTTTCCAGT
>QKCD01000045.1 GCA_003245815.1 Sulfuricurvum sp. | reverse complement strand
CGCTTCGCCTCGCTGCTGAGAATCGCCTCGTAGTCGTCGATGAACATCACCGCCTTCTTGATATTCTGCTTGGCGAAGTTGGAGAGCGACCAGAAGCGGCGGAAGCCGACCAGGCGGCGGAGGCTGTTGATCGGGTGGTTGAGTTTGAGCAGGAGTTCGTAGCTGATATCGCCGAACTTGGCCAGCCACTTCTTCGTCATCGTGATGCTGTCGAATGTGTCGCCGTGGGTCACCAGGTACTCCCTGCCCCGGACATCGGTGTAGCTGTACTCGTTGGCAATCTCCATGGAGTCGCCCATCGTCAGCGGCAGGAAGCCCCGCAGGAATTCGTCGTGGTTGCCGAGGATGTAGACGATCTTTGTCCCCTTGCACGCCTTGCGCAGAAGCTTCTGGACCACGTCCGAGTGGGCCTGCGGCCAGTGCCAGCTGCGCCGCAGCGCCCAGCCGTCGATGATATCCCCCACCAGGAAGAGGTGATCGCTCTCATGGTGCTTCATAAACTCCAGCAGCAGCTCCGCACGGGAGTGTTTCGAGCCCAGGTGGAGGTCCGAGATAAAGATGGATCGGTAGTGCATGGCGCCCTCGTCTTCGGTAATTGCAGCGTAATCTTATTGGAAGAGAATAACAGGATGAATACAAAACGATCCGACAGCACCTTCTCCATCCTCCTGGTGACCGACACCCTTTTCGACAGCAACGGCGTTTCGCGCTTCATCCGGGACATGGCCGCCCGCGCCGCCGATTTCGGCGCCGAACTGACCGTCGTCACCGCTTCGCCGATCCGTCCGGAGGGGATGCCGGAGAACATCGTCAACCTCCGCCCCTTCCTTGCGGTCCGCATGCCCTTCTACCCGGAACAGTACCTCAACCTCCTGCCGCCTTTTTGGCGCCTCTGGCGGACGCTTCGTGCCCGCCGTCCCGAGATCATCCACATCTCCACCCCCGGGCCGCTGGGGTGGTCGGCCCTGCTGATCGCCCGGCTGCTGCGCATCCCGACCGCCGGGACCTACCATACCGATTTCCCCACCTTCCTGGAGGAAAACACCGGCTCGAAGCGTATCCGGGCCCTCACCGCCTGGGTGATGCGCCGCTTCTACCGTTCCATGGCCTTCACCTTTGCCCGCTCGCAGCGCTATATCCCCCTGATGGCCGGCGAGATCGCCATCGCGCCCGAGCGCATCGTCTACCTCCCGCCGGGCACCGATACCGGCGCCTTCAACCCCGGCTACCGGAGCCGGCCCGGTTTCTGGGAGGGCTACAACATCCCCGGCGAACCCCTCGTCTTTCTCTACGTCGGCCGTCTCAGCGTCGAGAAGAACCTCCCCTTTATGATCGAACGGTTTCGGGAGCTGCGCCGCAACGTCAGGCGCGATATTGCGCTCGTTCTCGTTGGCGAGGGGGAGTACGCGGCTCAAGCCGCCCGGTGGCGCAGCGACAACATTCATCTGCTCGGGGTCAGACGGGGTGAGGAGCTCTCGCGAATCTACGCCAACAGCGACATCTTTCTCTCCGCCTCGGTGACCGAGACCCTCGGCCAGACGGTGATGGAGGCCCAGGCGAGCGGGCTCTGTGCCGTCGTCTCCGACCGCGGGGGCGTCACCGAGACCGTCGTCGACCAGCATACGGGCTTTACCCTCGACGTCGCGCAGCCCGGCCGCTGGACGGCAGCTCTGGAGAAACTGGTGCGCGACGGGAGACTGCGCAGCGCGATGGGAAGGGCCGCCGCCGAACGGATGCAACACGCCTCCATCCGCCGCAGCTGCGAGGTCTTCGTCCGGCAGCACCGCGAGGCGATCGTGCCGCGCTCTCCGACCGAAAACGGTTACGGCCGCGTCAGCGTCTCCATGAAATCCGCCGCCTTCTGATGCACGAAGGCGAGCCGGCGCCAGTCGCGGCGGGGGGCGATCAGAATCAGCCGGTGGGGGGAGACGGCCCGCGAAAGAGCGACGTAGAACTGCGAAGGGGCGAAGATCTCGTTCGTCTCGATGATCAGGTCCTGGATGCTCATCCCCTGGGACTTGTGGATCGTGATCCCGAAGGCGGGGGTGATCGGATACTGATAGAGGGTCACCTGCGGCACTTCGACCATCTCCTTGTGCCCCTCGATGCGCCGCTCCTGCCACTGCGTCTTGGAGGTGGCGACCCGTTCGAGCTTGACGACGTAACCGTCGGCTTTCTGCACGTAGACGATGCCGCCGTCGATGCGGATCACCCGCCCCCGCTCGCCGTTGAAGTAGTTCCAGGCATTGCGGGTGAAGAGCACGGGAGTGCCGATTTTAAGCTCCAGCAGCGGCGGGATGCGGGCATCTTCCATAAAGCGCCCGACGGCCTGCTCCGGCACCGTTTTGTCGTGGCGGATCACCTCCGTCTCGAAGGCGAAGAGGTCCCCCTCGAGCTGCGCGAGCTGGCGACGGTTGTGTTCCTGGGCACTGGCGTTCTTCCCGAAGAGCACCGTAAAAGAGGCGATATCCTCGCTGATCGGCTTCACCAGCGCGTCGAGGGCTTCGATGTCGTGGGGCTCCAGATGCCCGAACCGCACCGCGTGCAGCAGCCGGATGAAGGCTTCGTCGCTCGTGCGGTGGATCGTCTCCAGCAGTACCGTCTCGAAATCGAACTTCTGCCATGAGGACGACTCGAAGGCGAAGGTCACGGGATTCCATCCCCGGACGACGGGGGGAAGCTGCAGGAAATCCCCCACCGCCAGCACCACCCCCCCGTACTCCGACTGCAGCAGCCGCAGCCGGATCATCTCCAGCAGCTCCGCGCTCACCATCGAGACCTCGTCGATGACGACCAGGGCCATGGAGCGGATCAGTTCCCGCGTCTTCTTTTTCGGTTCGAGCTTGCCCCGCTGCTCCAGCTCCCGCAGGTCCGAGGCGATCCCCAGATCGAGGAAGCTGTGCAGGGTCTGCCCCCCGATCAGCGTCGCCGCCATCCCGGTGGAGGCTAGCTTGGCGACCTTTTTCCCCTCTGCCTCGTAGGCGGCGATGACGGCACGGGTCAGGGTCGTCTTCCCGACCCCGGCACCGCCGGTAAGAAAGACGTTTTGATGGTTCATCAGTTTGGCAACGATCTCTGAGGTCTGCTGGTCCACGGCTCCGCTTTCGCTTTGATGGCGTTATGATAGCGCAACATCGCGCCCCCCGGCCCGAGCGGTGACGCTTTGCTGAAACTTTCCGTCCAGGTCGTTTCTTTTACATCACGACATGACAACGCGCCGCTCGGGGCTTTAGAGGACGTTCACAGGAGCGCTCTTCCGCTTCCCGGAGCGTTTTCAACGCAGGGTCGAAGATGAAAAGCTTAAAATCTTTACCTCTGAAAAAACACTATTGCATAAATTATTTTTATAGGAATACAATGGGGGATACCCATATTTCGGGAGGGATAGTATGACACTCTATGACAAAAGATACAACAATATCTACCTGGTATCCGCCATTATCATCGCCTGTTTCGCCTTTATGTTCATCAGTACGGCGGCTGTTCTCGGCGATATCGGCGGCAAGACGAGCGCCGATATGGCGATCGAACAGGCGGTCCGCGACTGCGCAAAACAGAAGGGCGAACTGGTGCAGCTGAGCAAGAACAATCCCCTCAATACCGCCTGCATCGTCGACAAGGACAACCCCAACCGCAAGAACTAGTCTTCCATGACGATCACCCGGCCAAAGGGGACATC
>QKCD01000109.1 GCA_003245815.1 Sulfuricurvum sp. | reverse complement strand
CTTTGGTTTTGCCGGGGCGCTCAGTTCGGTGGCGCTGCTGCTCTGGCTCTCCGCCCGGCTGCCCCAGCGCAGCGGCAACGCCCTGCTGCTGTTGGGGATCGCCCTCTCTTTCTTCTACCATGCGGCGCTGATGGTGCTCTTCACCCTTTCCGACGCGATGCAGAGCCACGCGATCCTGCGCTACACGATGGGATCGCTGGCGACGATCGGCTATACGGAGCCCCTGACCGTACTCGCCGCCGCGCTGCTGCTCCTGGCCCTGCTGCACTCCAGGCGCCACGAGCTCGCGTTGCTGGGGGTACACGAGGATCACGCCCGGCTGAAGGGGGTCGACACGCAGCGTCTGGTGAAGCTCCTGCCGCCTCGCTGGCGATCGGGGTGCTGATCAGCATCGCCGGGCCCATCGGCTTTGTGGGGCTGATCGTCCCCCATATCGTCCGCACCCTCTACCGCCGCGACAACACGGCGCTGATCCTGCCGACCTTTGCGGTCGGCGGCCTCTTTCTCGCCGCCTGCGACACCCTCTCGCGGCTGCCCGCGACGCAGGGGGAGGTCCCCATCGGCGTCGTGACGGCGCTGATCGGCGGCCCCTTCTTCGTCTACCTGATCTTTCAGCGCAACAGGGGGGCCTGATGGGGGTACGCAGGCCACTCTCCCTCGCGGAGGCGAATGCGCTTTTCGACGGGTGCTGTTTCGACACCCTGGAGGCGACCTCGGACGGCATTATCGATACGACCTATATCGCCGCGACGGATGGGCGGCGCTGCATCCTCAAGCACTACGAGCGGGCGACGCCGGAGCAAGTCGCCGCGGAGGAGCTGCTGTTGAAGCGTCTGCACCGCTTCGGCCTCAACGTCCCCGAGGCGTTCGGGGAGGGCAGGGGCGGCTGGCGCCGTTTCGGCTGCCTGGCGGGGAGGAGCCCGGAACGGATCACACTGGCGCAGGTCGGTCGGGTCGGCGCCTTTCTGGGGCGGATGCACCGGGCGACGCGGGGGATGGTTGACGCTCCGGCGGCCTTTGATACGCGGGAGATCGCCGATACTTTGAAGCAGATCCGCCGGCACGCCTCGGCGGATAGCCGTCATTTCCTCCCGCTGGCGGAAAGCGACCTCTTCTCCCGGGACGACGGCATTATCCACGGCGACCTCTTCCCGGACAACAGCGTCTTCGAGGGGAGCCGCATCGGGGTCTTCGACTTTATCGAATCGGGACGGGGCAGCTTTCTCCTCGACGCGGGGATCGTCGCGGCGAACTGGGCGCTGCGGGGGAGCGAACGGGGGAGGGTGCGGCACTTCCTGAACAGCTACAACCGCCACGTCCCGGTGAAGCTTACGCTTGAAGCCCTCTGCCGGGGGATGGAGATGGCGGTCCGCCTCTACGCGATGAAGCGCTACCGCCATACGGAGCTGGAACGGGGAACGGCGCGTCCCTGGCGCGAACAGCTGCGCAAACTGCGCCAGATTAAGAGACTCTCCAAAGGAGCACGATGACCCACGGCGGCAATATTTTCAAGGCGGCGCAGATCTGCGGCTGCAAACCGGAGGAGATCATCGACTTCTCCTCCAATATCAATATCTGTGCTCCCCGAGTGCAGATCAAGCCCGATACGGCAATGATCCGCCGCTACGGCGACCCGGAGTACCGGGAGCTGTATGATGCCATCGCGGAGACCTACGGCCTGACAGCGGGGGAGGTCGCCCTTTTCAACGGCGCTTCCAGTGCGATCTTTTCCCTTTTCGAAGCACTGCGCCCGGCCCACTGCCGTCTCTATGCCCCGCTTTACGGCGAGTATAAACGGGCGGCGGAGCACTATGCCGGCGAGGTGACGCTGGTCAACCGTTTCGAGGCGCTGGAGGAACGGCCGCCGCGGGGGAGTACGGTCGTCTTCGTCAACCCCTCCACGCCGGAGGGGCGCTGTTATAACCTGGAGCGGTTGATGGCGCTCTGGCAGGAGCAGGAGTGTACGGTGATCGTCGACGAGTCCTTCCTGGAGTTCACGGGGAAGCCCTCGGTGCGCCGTTTCCTCGGAACGTATGAAAAACTTTACATCGTCCAGTCCCTGACAAAGTTCTACGCCTGCGCCGGGGTGCGGGTCGGGGCGCTCTTTTCCCGGCCAGAGAACCTCGCCGCGCTTCCCCGTCCCGCCTGGCCGCTCTCCTCCTTCGACGCTGCGCATATGAGTGCGGCGCTGCGGGATCCGCGGCATGCATCGCACTCACGAAAAGCCCAGCTAAAGGGGAGTAGTGCGCTTCGGGAGATCCTGGAAGCAGTGCCCTTCTTTGAACAGGTCTATGCCGGCGAAGCGAATTACGTCATGGTGAAATCCTATGAAAAGGCGGAAATTGTCAAGGAGCGGCTGCTTGCGCACCGTATCCTCATACGGGACTGTTCCGACTTCGACTTTCTGGGTGACCGCCATCTCCGTTTTTCCGTCAAGCAGAAGTCAGATCTCAAAGCACTGAAAAAGGCCCTGCATGCACTCCCTTAGCATCTTCGGCACCAGTTCCGACGCGGGCAAGTCGACCCTCGCCTTCGCCCTCACCTACCTGCTGCATGAGCGGGGCTTCAAGGTCGCCCCCTTCAAGGCGCAGAACGTCTCCAACAACTCCCGGGTCTGCGACGGCGGCGGGGAGATCGCCCAGGCGCAGTATTTCGCCGCCGAGTCGATCGGTCTGGCGACCCGGAGCGATTTCAACCCGGTGCTGCTCAAGTCGGGGCGGGGGAGCAGCGCCTCGCTGATCGTCGACGGGGAGGCGGTCGGCGAGAAGGAGGTGCGCGACTACTACCGCGAGATCGGCAACCTTCGTCCCGTCGTCACCGAGGCCTTCGCGCGGCTGCAGCAGGAGTTCGACTGCGTCGTCGCCGAGGGGGCGGGAAGCCCCGTGGAGCTGAACCTGATGGCGCAGGATCTCTCCAATATCGCCATCGCGGAGAGCTTCAACACGAAGATCGTGCTGGTGGCGGACATCGAGCGCGGCGGGGTTTTCGCCTCGATCTGGGGGGTCTACAACCTGCTGCCGGAGCAACTTCGCAAGAACGTGATCGGGGTAATTGTCAACAAGTTCCGCGGCGACATCACCCTCTTCGACGACGGGCGCGCCATCATCGAAGAGCGTTTCGGCATCCCCGTGCTGGGGGTCGTGCCGTGGCGGCCGCTGAACCTCGGCTTCGAGGACAGCCAGTCGCTGGAGCAGTACGTTCAGAGGTCGCAGCACGGCGCCATCCGCGCCGGGGTGATCCGGCTGCCGCACATCAGCAACTACACCGACTTCGAACCCCTCGTCGCCGACGACGAGGTGCACCTGGGGTTCATCCGCTCCGCCGCGGCGCTGGCGGAATACGATGTCGTCATTCTGCCTGGCACGAAGCGGACGGTGGCGGACCTGGAGTGGCTGCGCGAACACGGCTTCGAAGCGGCGCTTCAGGCGTATCGGGGCATTGTCGTCGCCATTTGCGGCGGCTACGAGATGATGTTCGAACGCCTCCGCGATCCGGAGGGGGTTGAGGCGGAGGCGGGCTGCGTTGTCAATGGATTCGGGCGGCTTGAGGGAGAGGTTGTCTTCGAAAAGGAGAAAACGGTTGCCAAGGGCACTTACGACCTTTTCGGCGTACAGGTCGAGGGGTACGAGATCCACCACGGGCAGTGTGGCCGCATCGCCGTCGAGGGCGAAGGCTTCTACGGCACCTTTGTCCACGGCCTCTTCGACAGCGATGCCTTCCGCAAAAAGCTCTTCTCCGCCGTCGACTCCCGCTACCGGGGGTACGACTTTGCGACCTACAAGGCGGAGACGATTGCCGCCTTCGCCGCCCATGTCGAGGCGGCGGTGGACGTCGACGCGATCGTAGAGGCGCTGCGTGAATAACGCCCTTGTCGCGCTGATCGCCCTCGTCGTCGACCGCCTTTTCGGGGAGTTTGCCTTTATCCGCCACCCGGTACAGTTGATGGGGGATTATATTCTCTGGTTCGAAAAGCAGTTCTACAAAGACTCGATTGCTCGCGGGGCAGTGCTGACAGTGAGTCTGCTGCTGCTTTCCGG
>QKCD01000044.1 GCA_003245815.1 Sulfuricurvum sp. | reverse complement strand
AAATCGCGGCTCATCTATATCATGACGCTTCTACTGCTCTTTACCGCATTCCAGGAGTGGGCAGGGTATATCGCGAACCCCGTACTCTCGCTTCATGAGATGAAGGCAACGGACGGCGTGATCCAGGCGGTATACCGCGGAAAACGCTCTCGCTCCCTGCTGTTTAACAATGAAACCTACTACGTAGCCGTCTCAGGCGGAATGCAGAAAATCCCCGAAGATACCAACGCCAGAATCTGGTACCAGATCCGAACCTCACTCTTTGGCACCCGCAAGGTCATCTATCAGATCCAGGTACGCGACTGGCTGCTCCGGGAAGACTATCCCCGTTACCATACGGAGCAGATGGAACATCAACAATACGCCCTCGTACGCCTTGCCTACTGTATTATTGCCATTCCCACACTGCTCTTCTTCATATGGATGCGCCACAAGGACGAAGAAAGCGAGTACAACCGTGATTTCAATGAATAGGCTATAATTGCGCTTATTTGCCAGGGGGAAATCATGTTCAGAACATCCGCACTCTCGCTGCTGCTCGCCGTTTCATTGGCGACATCGGCCCATGCCGAGAAGGCCGACCCCTTCGACCTCTACGACTGGATGGCAGCCCTTGGCGGCGAATGGCTCCTCTCCCCGGCCGAGAAACAGACGGGGACGGACTCCTACAAGCACGAGGCGGTGCTGCCGCTTCTGGGCAGCGACAGGCCCGGCATCGCCTTCAAGCAGATCGGCCGCAACAGCACGGTCCAGGAGGACCTGCTTCCCGACACGGCCAAGCAGATGGTGACGATGTACCACTGCAACTTCGACTGCTCGCAGGTCGTCGCGACCCACTATTGCGTCAAGCAGAACCAGCCGCGCTTCATCGCCAACCTCGAGGAGAGCACCCCCGAGCGCATCGTCTTCGAGTGCGACATGAACACGCCGCTGTGCAACTCCGACGAGGCTCACGTCCACCGGATCATCCACGAGCTCAGCGAGAACCGCACCCACCTCAAAAGCTCCTACCTGAGCTGGGAGAACAAGAAGCCGATGTCCAACAGCTCGATCTACCACTTCGACCGCAAGGTCCAGAGATGATCGTCGATACCCTCGCCAACCACGCGCTCTACCCCCTCGGCCCCGCCTGGGAGCGGGCCGTCGCCTTTTTGCAGGGCCTCGACGCCGACACGCCCGAGGGGCGCTACGCCATCGACGGCGACGCGATCTTCGCCATCGTCATGCGCTACGACACGGCGTCGCCGGAGTCGGGGCAGTTTGAGTCCCACCGCGACTACGTCGACATCCAGAGCGTGCTCGAGGGGGCCGAGGGGTTCGAATGCGACGACGCCGCACTGCTCGACGTCGCCGTCCCCTACGATGCCACGAGGGACGCCGCCTTCTACGGCCGCAGCGTTCCCGGCCACTACCGCGTCGACGTCGCTCCGGGCAGCTTCGTCCTGCTCTACCCCCACGACGCCCACCTGGCGGGCCTGATCGTCGGCGGCACGACACGCTCCGTCAAGAAGGTCGTCGTCAAGGTCCGCAGAACCCTGCTGGGATAACCCCGGCGCCTCCGAAGCGGGGCGTGCATCAATTTCCCGTCAAAACGCGGGCTGTTTCCGGGGAGCCAAAAGATCTTTCAGCCGCCTAATGCTACAATCGGGCCCATTACACCCACGACACAAAGCCTGCCCCGTGAAACGACCCGACGTCCGAAAACACCTTACCGAACAGACGATTATGTTCGCCAGCGTCACCAAGTGGATCTTTCTCTCCACGGCGATCGGCGCGATCATCGGGGGCGTCGTCGCCCTCTTTTTGAAGCTGCTCGCCTATAGCGAGTCGGCCCGCACGGAGCTCCCCTTCGACTATTATTACCTTCTCCCCTTCGCCCTGACGTTCACCGTCTTTATCGTTCAGAAAATTGCCCCCTCCGCCGAAGGACACGGTACCGAGAAGGTGATCGAGGCGGTGCACAAGCACGCCGGAAAAATCGATTTCGCCGTCATGCCGGTGAAGCTCTCCGCCACGCTGCTCACGATCTTCTCCGGCGGCTCCGTGGGCAAGGAGGGACCCAGTGCGCAGATCGGGGCCGCGGCGGCCTCGCTGATCGCCACGGTGCTGAAGTTCAGCAACAGGGACCGCAAGAAGGTCGTCATCTGCGGCATCAGCGCCGGCTTCGCCTCCGTCTTCGGGACGCCGATCGCCGGGGCGATCTTCGGCGTCGAGATCCTCCTCGTCGGCGTCCTGATGTACGACGTACTGCTCCCCTCCATCGTTTCGGGCTTCGCCGCCTTCTACGTCGCAAAGTTCTTCGGCATCAGTTACACCTACTTCGACATCGCCTTCTACTCGACCCTGGAGTTCGACTATCTCCTGATCCTGAAGGTACTGCTCGCAGGGATCTTTTTCGGCCTCGTCGCCGACTTCTTCATCACCGTCATCAGGGAGAGCCACCGCGCCATCGCCGCCATTGACCTTCACTACCTGCTCAAGGCCTTCGGCGGCGGGCTGCTGATCGTTGCGCTGACCCTCGTCGTCGGGGAGCGCTACCTCGGGCTCGGCTTCGCGACGATCCAGGAGGCCCTCTCCTCGCAGAGTGCCAGTTTCGAAAACGTCCCCTGGTACGCCTTTGTTTTCAAAAGCCTCTACACGGCCCTGACCCTCGGCTTCGGGGGGAGCGGCGGGGTCATCACCCCCATCTTCTTCGTCGGCGCGACGAGCGGCAACCTCTTCGGCTCTCTCGTCGACGGCTACATCCCCTTCTTTGCCGCACTGGGTTTCGTCAGCGTCCTGGCGGGCACGACCAACGCCCCCATCGCCGCCATGATCCTCTCGGTGGAGCTCTTCGGGATGCACGTCACCCACTACGCGGCCCTCTCCATCATCATCGCCTTTTTGATGACGGGTCACCGCAGCGTCTTCCCTTCGCAGGTCCTGGCGATGAAAAAGTCCGAAGCCCTCGACGTCAAGATCGGCGACGAGATCGTCAACGCCGACGTCACCTACACAAGCCGTTTCTTCAAGAACATCCGGCGCATCGCCGACATCATTACCGAAAGGTTCTCCCGCAAAACACCGTAGCGCACACTTCCTTCCCATCAACACAATTGTATGCTACAGTATGCATGACGAAAATGATCGATGAAGGAGAAAGCATGAAAAGGTATCTGGCCGGTATTCTGGCGACGGCAGCGCTGCTCAGCGCGGAGAGCTTTACCCTCAAAAGCAGTGATCTCGAGGGACAGCTCTCCCTCAAACAGGTCTACAGCGGTTTCGGATGCACGGGGGAAAACGTCTCTCCGCAGCTGAGCTGGGAGCATGCCCCGAAGGGGACAAAGAGTTTCGCCCTGACGGTCTACGATCCCGATGCCCCCACCGGCAGCGGCTGGTGGCACTGGGTCGTCTTCAACATCCCGGCGACGGCCTCATCGCTCCCTTCGGGTGCGGGGAGCAGTGAGGGCAAAGGGCTGCCCAAGGGAGCCGTGCAGGGGGTGACCAGCTACGGCGCGCCCGGTTTCGGCGGCGCCTGTCCGCCCGTGGGTCACGGGCCGCACCGCTACGTCTTCACCGTCCATGCCCTGGATGTGGACGTGCTGCAGGCGGACGCCTCGGCCACGCCGGCGCTGATCGGCTACCTGATCAACCACCACACGATCCAAAAAGCGTCGCTGATCTCCTATTACGCACGGTAGG
>QKCD01000102.1 GCA_003245815.1 Sulfuricurvum sp. | reverse complement strand
CGATTGTCCAGGTGGCTATAGAGTAGGGGAAACGCCCGGCTCCATTCCGAACCCGGAAGCTAAGCCCTCCTTCGCTGATGATACTGCATCTTTCAGGTGTGGAAACGTAGGTCGCCGCCTGGTTCATCGGACTTTTTCTAACCCCCCCCTCTTTTTTATTCCAATCCAAAACAATTTAACAAAACTTTTCCTCAATCACACATGCTGTTCATACGATTTTTCCTGCTTACAACGGAAGCGTCATCAAGATATCGTCAGCCGATATAGACCTTGTCGATCAGTTCCCGGTATTCGCTCTGCGCGTTGCTGTCGATCGTAATGCCGCCGCCGCTTTTGTAGAGGTAGCCCTCTGCCGTTTTTTCGACATAGCGGATCATTACCGCGCTGTCGAAGTTTTGACCGTCGTAGACACCGAAAATGCCGGTAAAATAGCCCCGCTCATACCCTTCGATCTTTTCGATGATTTCCACCGTGCGCTTCTTCGGCGTGCCGCTGATACTCCCGGCCGGAAGCAGGGCGGAAATGATCGCTCCGAGGCGACCGCGCCACTCCTTTCCGACGTTGCCGCTGATTTCGGAACTGACCTGCAGGAGCTCCTTATCGCCGGCCTTGATGCGGTCGATGTAGCGGAAGCGGTCGACCCTGATGTCGTTGGCGACGATTCCCAGATCGTTGCGCAGCAGGTCAACGACCATGACGTGTTCCGCCATCTCCTTGGCATCGGCCAGGATAGTGGCTTCCGCATCGGGCAGCGAGGCGTCGATCGTCCCCTTCATGGGGTAGGTACTGATACGGTCGTCCGCGATCCTGACAAAACGCTCCGGCGAAAAGCAGACGAACTGCTCCTTGACGCAGAGTTTGAACTTGGCATGGGCGCGTTGGAAAATTTCCTCCAGCGAGAGCGCGCAGCTGATCGGTGTCGGTTGGGTCAGGTTGAGGAGGTAGGTATCGCCGTCTTTGATATGTTCGATGACGGCGTCGAATTTGCTGCGATAGATGTCGAAGGGAAGCGGTTTCTTGATCAGGGGGATATTGTCGGCAGGGACCGCGGTGTCGTCGCCTTCTATGCTGAAAGCAATACCCTGCGCATCCAGCTCGTCGAGGCGGAAGATGTGCAGGCGCTTTCCCCTGAAATCGGTGTAAAAGAGAAAGGGGGTGTTCGCTTCGGCGTATCGGCTGAGCGTATCAAACGTCATGGATCAGTTTTTTCAGCACCGCCATGCGCACCGAGACGCCGTTGGCGACCTGCTCGAGAACCTTGCAGCGCGGGTCTGCGAGAAGGGCATCGTCGATGTCGATGTTGCGGTGTACGGGCCCCGGGTGCAGGATGATCAGATCGCGGTCGCCGACCAGCTCCTGCGTGATGCAGAAATCGCTGGCGTAGTCTTTCAGCGAGGCGTAGGTCTGTGCCGAGTGGCGCTCCGTCTGCGTGCGCAGGCTCATGATAATGTCGACATTGTCGATGATATCGCGGATGTTGTAGGTCGTCTCCAGACGGGTCTGGGGCATGAACTGCGGCGGGGCGACGAGGATCACTTCCATACCGAAGCGGCGCAGGAGCTCGATGTTGCTGTTGGCGACCCGGGAGTTCTTGATATCGCCGACGATGGCGATCCGCTTCCCCTTGACGTCGCCGCCGAAATGGCGGCGGATCGTGAAGAGGTCCAGCAGCGCCTGGGTGGGGTGGGCGTGGGCGCCGTCACCGGCGTTGATGATAGAGGCCCGGGTATGTTCGGAGAGGATCTGCGGGACGCCGGCGTTCTGGTGCCGGACGATGATCGCATGCGGTCCCATGGCATCGAGGTTCATGGCAGTATCGACAAGGGTCTCCCCCTTTTTCGTCGAGCTGCGCGCCACGTCGAGGTGGACGATCTCGGCCCCGAGCCGCTTCGCCGCGATTTCGAAGGAGCTTTTCGTCCGTGTGGAGTTCTCGAAGAAGAGGGTGATGATAATGCGGTCCTGAAGGATCCGGTGAAAGCCGCCTTGGCTGAAGCGCTCGGCATCTTCCAGAAGTGCTTCGATCTCCGCGGTGCTGAAGTCGTCGGTACGGATCAGGTGGCTCATGGACATCCCTTGAAAAAAATTAGCAAAGTATATCGCAGCAAAGCTTTAGGCTAAAAGCGCCGCGGCAAGCTCGGAAAGGTTGCGTTTCAGGAGGTAAAATTCCCCGTAGCGCGCCTCGAAATAGGGGGCCGAGACCTCCCGGAATGCGTCGTCCGTGTCGCGACAGTTGAGGACCCACTCGTAGGAGACTCCCGATTGTTCCAGGGCCATCAGGTTGAGCAGGGTATCGTTGATACAGCCCAGGCGGCAGTGGGAGACGAGCAGGGCCTTGGCACCGAAGTGACGGATCAGGTCGATGATCGCCATCTCCGGGTCGACGGGGACCATCAGCCCCCCCGCCCCTTCGATCAGGATAATATCGCAGTGCGCCTCGAGGGCGGCCAGGGCGGTGTCGAGGCGCGCGAGATCGATAGGAGTGCCGCCGCTGGCGACGAAGGGGGCGGCGGGGAGGGTGAACTGCAGCGGGACGATAGCGTCGACGCTCACGTCCGCGAGCTCCGGATTGAGCTCCCTGACACATTGCTGCAGCGCCGTGCCGTCGAGGGGAGCGCCGACGACCCCGGTTTCGATGGGCTTGAAGGCAGCGACGCGGTAGCCCAGCGCCGCATAATGGCGCAGCAGTGTGAGGGTCGTATAGGTCTTGCCGACGTCGGTGTTGGTCGCGGTGATAAAAATACGGTGTGCCAAGGGGGCCTCGCAAGGTGATTTGATACATTATTATATAAGAACTCTACTGAACGGTGCTCCGGCCGCTCCGAATCCCGATATAACCGATCGGGTTATTGCAAGTTTCAGCCGCGATGTCATAAAATTATCACAAAAAATTATCTTTGGCCGTCCGGCCGAGAAAGGGAATGCGCGCTATGAACCGTTTCGAAGCGTACACGACGAAGTTCGTCCAGTCCATCGGAAAGAAAGAGGGGGCGGTCAGCCCGGTGATCGCCAACTCCGCCTCCTTTGCCTACGGCGACCCGGAAACCGCGGAAGCTATTTTCGATGGCAGTGTCAAGAAACCCCTCTACTCCCGTATGGGCAACCCGACGACGGCACAGTTGGAGCAGATCCTTGCCGACATGGACGGCGGGATCGGTGCCGTGGCGACGAGTTCGGGGATGGCTGCGACCGCTTTGGCAACGCTCTCGCTGCTTGGCAGCGGCGACGAGGTGATCAGTATCGGGGGGCTCTTCGGCGGGACCTACTCCTTTTTCAGCGAGACCCTGATGCGTTTCGGGGTACAGACCTCCTTCTACGGCGTGGACAAGTTGGAGCTGGTGGAGAATGCGATCACCGCCAAGACGAAGATCCTCTTCCTGGAGAGCGTCGGAAACCCGAACATGGAGCTGCCGGATATCGCAGCGGTGGCGGCGATCGCCGAACGGCACGGCATTGTACTGATCGTGGACAACACTATCACGCCGCTGAGCATCTCCCCGCTGGCACTGGGCGCCGACATCGTCGTCTATTCGACGACAAAGATCATCAGTGGCAACGCGTCGGTACTCGGCGGGGCCGTCGTCTTCCGTGCGATTGCCGACGGCGACGACAAGTTCAAGAGCTCACGCTACGCCGAGGTGCACAAGTTTATCAAGGGGATGGGCAAGCCGGCACTGATCGCTAATGCCAAGAAGCGGGCGATGCGTGACTTCGGGATGAGCGCTAACGCCTTCGGCAGCTACCTGACCATGATCGGCCTGGAGACCCTGCCGCTGCGAATGGACCGTATCGTCACCAGTACCGAGCGGATCGTCGCGGCGCTCGACGCCGCCGGGCTCAAGGTGAACCACCCCTCGCTGCCGGGCCACAGGCACCACGGCCGCTACAACACGCAGTTCGCCAACGGCTGCGGTACGCTCTTTACGATCGACTTCGGAACGAAGGAGTCGGCGTTCGCCTTTCTCAGGGGGACCAGACTGGCGACGTTGACCGCCAATATCGGCGACAGCCGTACCCTGGCCTTGCACATGGCATCGACGATCTACCGGGATTTCGATGCTGAAGCGTCGGCTTTCCTCGGAATCACCGACGGCCTGGTCCGGATTTCGGTGGGATTGGAAAATCCCGATGACATTATCCGCGACTTTTTGGAGGCGGCGGCCGGCTGAAACCGGCGCCCTTCACACCCCGAAATCCTTCTCCATTCGACAAAACAGCTATTTCTGTCAAAAAAGTGTGTAGAATCTACACACTGTTCTACTCTTAGATCTTACTTATATTCAAAAACTTAATAAGTGCTTTCAGTGAAAATGGACCCTAAAAGTCTCGATTTGAGAACAAAATGTGATGTCAATGTGATTTATTATTCCGGGGTAACAGTTGTATAAAATAATTTAATTGAATGTTAAATTTCACTTAAGTTATTTGCAGTCATTATGTGTCTAACCAAAAATCAAAGGGGAATAAATGGCAATTTCACGTAGAGAAGCACTCAAGCTTTCAGGTGTTGCAGCGGCAACATTGGCAGTAACAGGATGTACAGCAGGTATGTCTCCGGACGCACCTGCAGCAGGCACTTCCGGCACTAGCGCTCCGCTCCCGGCTGCAAAGGGACCGCGCGTTGTCGTTGTCGGTGGTGGCTGGTCCGGCCTTTCCGTTGCTAAGTACACTAAGAAGTTTGCACCGAATGCGGATGTCGTCCTGGTAGAGCAGCGCACAGAGTTCATCTCCTGTCCTGTCAGCAACCTCTGGCTGGTTGGCGCGATTCCTCTCGAGTTCCTGACACACGATTACCTCCAGGCTGCACGCGAAAACAAGTACACCTACTTCAACGCGACGGTAACCGGTGTTGACAAAGCGAACAAAACAATCGCGACCAGCAACGGTGACATCAAGTACGATTACCTCGTCCTCGCACCGGGCATCGACTACGACTACTCCGGTTGGACAACTGATCCGGCCATGGAAATGCGCCTACGCACAGAATACCCGGCGGGCTTTATCCCGGGCAGCGAGCACATCTCTCTGCGCAACAAAGTCCAGGATTTCGAAGGCGGCAACTTCATTCTTACTGTTCCCGGCGGCAACTACCGCTGTCTCCCGGCACCGTACGAAAGAGCGTGTCTGATTGCAGACTTCTTCAAGAAAGAGGGCATCAACGGTAAAGTCATCCTGCTTGACGAGAACCCGCACATCACGATCAAGGCTGACGGCTTCGGTTCCGCGTTCGAAAAACTCTACGGTGACTACATCGAGTACATGCCGAGCTCCAAGATCGTCAAGATCGACCTCGACAACAAGAAAGTCGAAACAGAACTCGGTGAAACCATCGAATTCGCCGATGCAGCCTTCTACCCGCATGTTCGCGGCAACAAGCTGCTTGAGAAAGCCGGTGTGGCGAAAGACAGCGTCTTCAACAAAATGGAAGGCAACATCGACGTCTTCTCTTACGAAGTCGTCGGCCACCCGGACATCTTCGTTACCGGCGATGCACGTCCGATGGGCTTCAGTAAGTCCGGCAACACTTCCAACAGCGAAGGCCACTACGTTGCGAAAGTCATCGCGGCGAAGATCAACGGCAACAAAGTCAAATGGGAATCTCCGTTGACCGTCTGTTACTCTGCGGTTACGGCTGATCCGATGCGTGCGATCTCCGTTAACGCGGGCTACGCCTTCAACGCCGAGAAGAAAGCATTCGGCTTTGCGAACGCTTCCACCAACGAGAAGTGGGACGGCAAAGACGGCCTGAACAACGGTAAAGGTCTCATCTCCTGGGCAACAGGTATGTACAACGACATGTTCCACTAGGCCTTAACGCTTCCGGCGTTTTCGCCGGAATGGCCAAGTACGCCAAACAGAGGCATGGATGCATGCTTCTGTTTCCCGTACTTGCCGTTATAGCGGTGGTACGGCGGCTTTCTTACCCGATGATAGACACCGAACCTGATTCGACCCATCATTTGTTATAGCACTATAGAATGTTTGCGACAGATGATCGACGGTGATGTCTGAAGGACAGCATCAATGATCTCTCACGGGAGGCTCCCCACGGGGTTTCTCATTTACTGATAATTATGGAAAGGATAGACAGGAATGCAAAGACGAGAATTCCTTAAGGGTACGTTTGCGGTCGCTGCATGTGCACTGCTGAACCCTGAAATTCAGAACAATGTTCTGCATGCGGAGGAGGCCGAAGAGCTCTCCTATGCAGACGCGCTCGAGCTCTTTACCGACGGTGCGGCGGTTGCCGACGGCAGCGGCATGATCAAACTCGATATCCCCGACGCCCCGGCCAGCGGCGCGACGGTGCCGGTGGAGATCACGGTCGATCACCCGATGGATGCGGACAACTACATCGCGTCGATCGCCGTCTTCTCGACCAAGAACAAAGCCAACAAGGTGATCACGGCGGACCTTACGCCCGATTGCGGCATGGCCTACCTCTATGTCAACGCGAAGCTGGGCCAGACCCAGGACGTCGTCGTCATCGTGAAAACCAGCAAAGGCAAATTTTTCAAAGCGTCCAAATCGGTCAAGATCGCTCTTGGCGGATGCGGTTGATCCAGGAGGAGCAGATATATGGCACGCAGAGCAGCAATCAAAATTCTTGAGAACAAATACAAAGTCGGCGACGTAATCAAAGTCCAGGGGATCATTATCCACCCGATGGATACCGGTTTCCAGAAAGACAAACATTCCGGTGAGCTGAAACCGCGCTTTTACGTCAGAGACGTCGAAGTCTTCTACAACGACAAGCGCATCGCATGGCTGGAACTCGGGGTCTCCGCCAGCCAGAACCCGAAAGTCGTGATCCCCGTCAAGGTGACCGGCCCGGGCGAACTGAAATTCAAATTCACCAACTCCGAGAACGAGGTAACTGAGAAGAGCGTTCCCGTCAAACCCCAGTAACCCCCCGTCCGTTTTCGGCCCCATGGCCGCAAGCCCCTGTCCTAGGGGGCGGACGCCGTTAAATGTCCCACGTAACCCCCGTACTTAAGCCAATCTACACGCAACACCTGATACATTACCTCTACTTCTAAAGAAGATCTTCCCAGGAACGACCTTGAGTACCAAGCACGAACATGAACTAGAGAGCGAACTTTCGCTGATGGAGCCCCGGCAGTACAAGGTGCTGCTGCTCAACGACGATTACACGTCGATGGACTTCGTCGTCGAAATATTGATGAATATTTTTCACAAAAGCTACCGCGAAGCCGAGGCGATTATGCTGGAGATCCACCGCAGGGAGAAGGGGCTTTGCGGCATCTACACCTACGAAATCGCCGAAACCAAGGTGATGCAGGTGCGTAAACTTGCCCGGGAACAGGGTTATCCGCTGAAAGCGACCATGGAGGAAGCATGATGATTAGTGCCGAATTGAACGCGATTTTTCAACGGGCGTTGAGCTTCGCCAAAGACCAGCGCCACGAATACCTTACTATCGAGCACGTCTTTTTCGCGCTGCTCGGCTCCAAAGAGGGGATTGCCATCATCAAGGAGTGCGGGGCCGACGCGGCGGTGATGCGCGAAGCGCTGGGCTCCTACCTGAGCACCCACATGAAACCGCTCCCCGAGGAGGTGCACCAGGAGCCCTTCGAGACGGTGGCGCTCTCCCGGATGATCGACCAGATGATCCGCCATATCCAGAGCGCCCAGAAGGAGCAGGCGGACGTCGGGGACCTGATCGCCGCCATCTACGAGGAGCAGCATACCTACGCCTGCATGCTGCTCGAGGAGCACGATGTCAGCCGGGTGGATGTCCTGGAGGTAATCTCCCACCAGGATGTCGAAACGAAGGGTGCCGACAGCGACGAGGAGAGCGCGCTCAAAAAGTACACGCTCAACCTCGTCGCCATCGCCCTGGAGGGGCGCATCGATCCGGTCATCGGCCGGACCAATGAGATCGAACGGGTCGTCCAGACCCTCTGCCGCCGCAAAAAGAACAATCCCCTGCTCGTCGGGGAGCCGGGAGTCGGGAAGACGGCCGTGGCGGAGGGGCTGGCCCTGCGGATCGCCGAGGACGACGTCCCGGAGATTTTGAAAGATTCGCCGGTCTATGCCCTGGACCTCGGGGCGATGCTCGCCGGCACCAAGTACCGCGGCGACTTCGAAAAACGCCTGAAGGGGGTGATCGACGAGCTCAAGCAGCAGAAAAACGCGATCCTCTTTATCGACGAGATCCACACCCTCGTCGGCGCCGGGGCGGTCAACGGCGGCAGCATGGACGCCTCCAACCAGCTTAAGCCGGCGCTGGCCTCGGGGGAGCTCAAGTGTATGGGGGCGACGACCTACAGTGAGTTTCGTAACGTCTTCGAAAAGGACCGTGCACTGAGCCGCCGTTTCGCCAAGATCGACGTCGAGGAGCCGAGTCCGGAGGAGAGCGTGCTGATTCTCAAGGGGCTGCGGCCGCGCTACGAGAAGCACCACGGGGTGAAATACACCGACAAGGCGCTCCAAAGCGCGGTGGAGCTCTCCAGGAAGTACATCACCGACCGTTTCCTCCCGGACGTGGCGATCGACCTGATGGACGAGGCGGGGGCATCATTCCACCTCCTCAAGAAGCGCCGTTCTACGGTGACGCCACACGATATCGAGGCGATCATCTCCAAGATCACCGGGGTGCCGACATCCCGTATTGGCGAGGACGACGTCGAACGCCTCGCCTCCCTCGAGGCGGACCTGAAAACACGGGTCATCGGCCAGGATAAGGCCGTCGAGAAGGTCGCCCTGGCGATCAAGCGCAGCCGTGCCGGCCTCAACGCCGTGGACAAGCCGATTGCCTCCTTCCTCTTCTCCGGCCCGACCGGGGTCGGGAAGACGGAGCTGGCACGGGCACTGGCCGATATCCTGGGTGTTCACTTTGAACGGTTTGACATGAGCGAATACATGGAGAAACACGCCCTAAGCCGCCTCGTCGGGGCGCCCCCGGGCTACGTCGGCTTCGAACAGGGGGGATTGCTCACCGAGGCGATCCGCAAACACCCCTACACGGTGCTGCTGCTTGATGAGATTGAGAAGGCGCACCCCGAGCTGATCAACATCCTGCTGCAGGTGATGGACAGCGCGACCCTGACGGACAACAACGGCTTCAAGGCGAACTTCAAGAACGTCGTGCTGATCATGACCTCCAACATCGGCGCGACGGAGCGGACGGTAATGGGCTTCAACGCCGACCAGAACCTCTCCCGGGGGGAAGCGCTCAAGTCCTTCTTTACGCCGGAGTTCCGCAACCGTCTCGATGCGGTGGTGGAGTTCGGTGCCCTGACGACTACCATCGTCGAGGGAATCGTCGACAAGTTCATCGCCGAGCTTAACGGGCAGCTCAAGAAACGCAAGGTGCGCGTCGCTGTCACGGAGAAGGCACGCGGCTACCTGGCGCAGATGGGTTACGACAAGGCGATGGGGGCCCGTCCCCTCGCCCGGGTGATCCAGGAGAAACTCAAAGACCCCCTGACCGACGCCATGCTCTTTGGCACGCTGAGCAAAGGGGGAGCGGTCACGGTGGATTATGCCGAGGGGAGCCTGCAGTTCTCCTACGGCGACGCATGATTATCCCCCGTATCGAAAAACATCTGCTTGCATTCCCCGATCCCCGGGATGCCTCGCCGGAAGGGATCGTCGCCTACGGCGGCGACCTGAGTCCTTCACGGCTGATGCTGGCCTACCGCAAGGGGATCTTCCCCTGGTACTCCAAAGGCGACCCGATCCTCTGGTGGTCCCCGGATCCCCGGCTGATCCTGAACCTCGACGACTTCCGGCTCCGCCGCTCCCTGAAAAAAAAGCTCAAACAGTTCGAGATCCGTTTCGACACGGCCTTCGAATCGGTGATGCGCGAATGCGCGACGATCAACCGGCCGGGGCAGAAGGGGAGCTGGATCCTGGATGAGGTGGTCGAGGCCTATTCGGTGCTCCATGCGATGGGATATGCCCACTCGGTGGAGGCGTACCAGGGGGGAAAGCTTGTCGGCGGTCTTTACGGGATCGTCGTCGGCGGCGTCTTCTGCGGCGAATCGATGTTCGCCCGGGTGAGCGACGCCTCCAAGGCGGCATTCACGGCCCTGGTGGAGCATCTGCGGGCAGGGGGGTTCGATTTCATCGACTGCCAGGTACCGACGGAGCATCTCAAGAGCCTGGGCGCGATCGAGGTGGCACGGGAGTACTTCCTGCTGCGCCTGGAGGCGGCACTCCCCAAAGAGGCGCACTGGAACCCGGGTGTAAAGTGAATTTTCCGGATGCTCTGCTATACTTAAGCACAATTTCGACGTAACAGACAAAGGATCCAATAATGCAACATCTGATGAAACTGACGGCCGCCTTGCTGGCCATCGTAATGCTTTCGGGCTTCTGGAGCGGCAAAAGCGCCGATGAGCAGCGCCAGGAACGGCTGAAGGTGAGAGACGAAGGGCTCGCACTGCTCTACAAACACGCCCCTGAAGCGCGTAATATGGTACAGAAGTCCTACGGCTACGCCGTATTCAGCAACGTCGGCGTGAACTTTGTCCTGCTCTCCGCGGAGGGGGGAAGCGGAGTTGCCCATAACAACCGCACGGGCCAGAACATCTACATGAACATGGCTTCCGGCGGTGTCGGCCTCGGGCTGGGGATCAAGGACTTCCGTGCGATTTTCCTTTTCGAGAACAAGAAGGTTTTCGACGACTTCGTCGAGTACGGCTGGGAAGCGAACGCCCAGGCGGACGCGGCGGCCAAGGTCGGAAAAGAGGGTGGTGCCGTCGGTGCGGCGATCACCGTAGCCCCGGGCATCCGCCTCTACAAGCTGACCCAGAACGGCCTGGCACTTCAGGCGACGATCCAGGGAACGAAATACTGGAAAGACAAAGATCTCAACTGATACGGCATTGCCGGGCCCGGCGGGCCCGAGCCGTTACGCTCTTGCGCTATAATACTCTATCCTTCACATCACGATACAGGCAGCTTTAATGTACATTCCTTCCATCAAATTTTCATTGTGGGCCGATTTCATCGAACGGGACTTTCTTGACCAGGGGTTTCGAAAACTGATCGATTCGGGCATCATCAACGGGGCGACCTCCAACCCCGCCATCTTCAAGGGGTCGATCCTTACTTCGCCCGCCTACAAAGAGCAGCTCGGCCGCCTGGGGGAACACACTCCCAAGGAGAAGTACGAGGCGCTGGCGATCTGCGACATCCAGAAAGCGGCAGACCTGCTGCGTCCCCTTTACGACAAGGGTGACGACGGCTATGTGAGCATTGAGGTGGATCCCCATCTTTGCAACGATACCGCCGGAACGCTGGCGGAGGGACGCCGCCTCTACCGCCAGATCGACCGCCCCAACGTGATGATCAAAGTGCCCGCAACCGCTGCCGGATACGCGGCGATGGAGGCCCTTGCTGCCGACGGGATCGCCGTCAACGCGACGCTGGTCTTCTCCAAGGCACAGGCAGTGGCCTGCGCGGAGGCTTTCTTGAAGGCGTATGAGCGGACCGGCGAGGCGGTGGACACGGTGATCAGCGTCTTTGTCAGCCGTTTCGACCGGGCCCTCGACACTACCCTGCAGGCCAAGGGAGTGGCATCGGCGCTGACGGGCATCTACAACGCTTCGGCGATCTACGAGGCGGTCGAGGCGCTGGGGGTACCGGGCTGTCGCACGCTCTTCGCCAGTACGGGAGTCAAGGGTGATGCCCTGCGACCCTCCTACTACGTCGATGAGATGCTGGCGCCCAATACGGTCAACACCGCGCCGATTGAAACGATCGACGCCTATGTCGCCGGCGGGGACATTGCCGTCAAGCTGCCGGTTCCCCGGGAGAAGGTAGCGGCGCATTTCGAGGCCCTAGCGGCCGCCGGTGTCGATTTTGATGCGCTGGTGACACAGCTTGTCCATGATGGTCTTGAAGCCTTCAAAACGGCTTTCGACGAGATCCTGGACGCACTCAAATAAGAGGAGAGACCCATGGCCAACCAAGAGATTGATCTGAACAAACTGACCTACGAAACCCTGAAAAAGATCCGTGCCTACCTACAGCGGATGCTTGACGCCGGCGGGAGTGACCTCCATGTCAAGGCGAACTCCGTCGTGCGTGCCCGGGTCAACGGAGATATCATCCCCCTCTCGGGGGAGATCCTCTCCAAGGAGGAGGCGCTTACCTTCGCCAAGGAGCTGCTGCGTACCCGTTTCGCCGAGTTCGTCGAGAAGAAGGAGCTCGACCTCGTCTACCCCTACGACGAGAACACCCGTTTCCGGGTCAACATCTTCTTCCAGATGGACGGGGTTTCAGCGGTATTCCGTACGATTCCCGTCAAGATCCAGACGGTCGAGCAACTCGGCCTGCCGCCGGTCGTACACAAGTTCACGGAGATTGAGCGGGGATTGATCCTCGTGACGGGCGTTACGGGGAGCGGCAAGTCGACAACGCTCGCGGCGCTGATCGACGAGCTTAACAACAAGGTGCGCAAGCACATCATTACGATCGAGGACCCGATCGAGTTCGTCCACAAGGACCGCAAGTGCATCATCAACCAGCGCAGTATCGGACAAGACTCACTCAGTTTCGGCAACGCCCTGCGTGCATCGCTCCGTGAGGACCCGGACATCATCCTCGTCGGGGAGATGCGGGATATCGAGACGATCGAGACGGCTCTGCACGCTGCCGACACGGGACACCTCGTCTTCTCGACCCTGCACACCCTGGACGCGAAGGAGACGGTCAACCGTGTCATCGCGATGTTCCCCAGCGAGGAGCAGAACCGGGTCCGCCTGACCCTGGCCGCCGTGCTGCAGGGGATCATCTCCCAGCGCCTCGTCCCCACCGTCGACGGCAAGCGGACCGCCGCCATGGAGGTTCTGGTGCGCACGGCCCGTATCGAACAGCTGATCATGGAAAACCGCGACGCGGAGATCCGCGACGCGATCGAAGAGGGGAAGGAGATCTACGGCTGCCAGACCTTCGACCAGTCCCTGCTCGACCTCTGGCTGGCCAAGCGGATCTCGACGGAGGAGGCGTTCAACTACGCGACCCTTCCTTCGGACCTGAAACTGAAGATGGAGGGGCTCGCAGCCATGGCCAGGGTCAAACGCGACGCCTCCGCCGAAGGGGGCACGACTTCAACGCAGCCGCAGTTCGGCGAGGACGAGGTCTTCTCCCTGAAGGGGTAACGGCTCCCGTTCCCTTGACGGCCCGCAGGGGGCCTACACTTCTTTTTATCTTCCTTTAATCAGGATTTCAGTAAAATTCCATCCATTTTATTCAAAGGACCTACATGTTAGAAGGTATTATTAGAGAGAGTATTGGCAAAAAAGCGACAAAAGCTTACCGCCGTGATGGTTATCTAATTGCTAACATTTACGGTAAAGGGCTTGAGAACATCAATGCCGCGTTCAGAATGAACGACTTTATCCGTACTGTGCGCAACAAAGAGAGCCTGGCATTCCCGGTAAAAGTGGGTGAAGACGCGATTAACGTTGTTGTTCAGTCTTACGAGTCCCATCCGGTTTCCGGCAACCTGCTGCACGTTGACCTGATGGTTGCGCAGCCGGGCGTTGTGACACACTACATGGTCCCGGTCAAGACTCACGGTTCCCCGGTCGGTCTGAAAAACAAAGGCATGCTCTTCATCGCGAAGAAACGCCTCCGCGTCAAAGCGGCGATCGAAAACGTTCCCAACAGCATCGACGTCAACGTTGCACCGCTTGACCTGGGCGACTCCGTCCTGATCCGCGAC
>QKCD01000133.1 GCA_003245815.1 Sulfuricurvum sp. | reverse complement strand
CTCGGTGAGCGGCGTCACCGTTTGCATCAGCGCGATCTGGGCGCTATAGAGCTCAGCGACGCCGCTGACGAGGCTGATGCGCACGGTCTCCCTGTCCGCTTCGGTGGCGACGAGCTGCGACCAGGCCGCTTCTTCCGTGTTCTTGAACTTACCCCAGAAGTCGAACTCGTAGCCGATGGCGGTGGAGAGGCCGAAGCTGTTATAGATGAACCCGGAGAAGGGCGAGAGACTCTCGGCGCTGGTGCGCTGGCGGTAGGCCGACGCCGCGGCGGTGACGCTCGGGTAGCGTTCCGCCGTGCTCAGCCCCAGCGACGCCTTGGCGACGGCGACGTTGGCGACAGCCAGCTGCAGGTCGTCGCTGCGCTGCAGCGCCTCGTCGACGAGGGCGTCGAGCCGCGGGTCGTTGAACTGCTGCCACCACGTCGCGCTGACGGCGGTCGCGTTCTGCTCCGTCAGCTGGGGGAGCTCCGGCGTCGCGACCTCGAGTTTGGGCGCCATGGAACAGCCGCCGATGAGGAGCACGGCGGTGAGGGAGAGGAGGGTACTACGCAACATGGTCGGCTCCTTGCCGGGAGAATTTCGCTTTGGCCCGCATGATCAGGTAGTAGAAGAGCGGGATGAAAAAGACCGCGATCAGGGTCAGGACAACCATGCCGCTGACGACGGTGGTACCGATGATGTGGCGGCTGTTGGCCCCGGCGCCGGTGCTCAGCGCCAGCGGCAGGGTCCCGCCGATAAAGGCCAGCGAGGTCATGACGATCGGGCGGAAACGGATGCGGGCCCCCGCGACGGTCGCGTCGTAGAGGGAGAGCCCTTCGCGCAGCTTCTGCTGGGCGAACTCGACGATCAGGATCGCGTTTTTCGCCGCCAGGCCGACGAGGGTGACGAGACCGACCTGGAAGTAGATGTCGTTCTCCAGGCCGCGCAGCAGGACCCCCAGCGCTGCACCGAGCAGTGCGAAGGGGACCGTCATCAGGACGGCCATCGGGATTGTCCAGCTCTCGTAGAGGGCCGCGAGGACGAGGAAGGTAAAGATGATCGCGAAGATGAAGGTGTTGTTCCCCTCTTCGGCGACCTTGCGCTCCTGGTAGGCCGTACCGGACCACGCCGTCGTGTAGCCCTCGGGCAGGACCTCCGCGGCGACCTCCTGGATGATCCGCATCGCGTCGCCGGAGCTGTAGCCCGGGGCGGGCTGGCCGGAGATCTGCCCGGCAGTGAACATGTTGAAGCGCTGGATAACGCTAGGGCCGACGATCCGCTCGCTTTTGACAAGGGAGCTGACGGGGATCAGCGCACCCTCCGAGGAGCGGACGAAGATGTCGCGGTAGTCGTCGACGCTGTCGCGGAACTCGGGGTCGACCTGGATGTTGACGTGGTAGACCCGCCCGTAGAGGTTGAAGTCGTTGACGTAGCCCGTACCGAAGGTCGAACCGAGGGTCTTGTAGATATCGTCGATGGCGACGCCGTAGGCCTTGGCCTTGTCGCGGTCGATGGTGAGACGGTACTGCGGCACGTTCGTTTTCAGGGTACTGCGTACCATCGTCAGCTCCGGCCGGGCGTTCGCCTTCTCGACGATCTGGTTGATATAGCCGTCGAGTGCGGCCACTTCGCCGCCGGTGCGGTCCTGTACGTAGAGCTCGAAGCCGCCGGTGGCGCTCATCCCCATGATCGGCGGGGGGCTGACGGCGAGGACGAAGGCTTCCTTGTTCTGTGACAGTGCCCCCATCAGCGCACCGGAGATCGCCTGGGCGCTATGCTCGGCTCCCGGGCGTTCGGACCAGTCTTTGAGGTGGGTAAAGCCGATGCCCGCGTCGGACTTGAAGGCGAAGGTGACCAGGTCGATCCCCGCCATGCCGCCGAAATCCAGGGCGTCGGGATGGGACATGATCGTATCCGTCACGGCCTTTTGAACCTCCGTCGTACGCTCCAGAGAGGCGCCGGGCATCAGGTAGGAGAGGACCATCAGGACCCCTTTGTCCTCGTTGGGGACGAGACTGCTGGGGAGTTTTTCGAGGGTCCAGACCGCGGCGCCGATCATGACGCCGAAGATGAGCAGATTCAGCACCGCGTAGCGCAGTACTTTCTGCACCCCGGCTGTAAACCAGTGCGTGGAGAGGGCAAAGAAATCGTTAAACTTCTGTACCAGCCAGAAGGGCTCGGGCTCGTGCTCGCGCAGGAAGACGGCGCAGAGCGCCGGGGTGAGGGTCAGGGCCACGATGCCGGAGATGACGACGGAGATGACGATCGTCATCGCGAACTGCTGGTACATCAGGCCGCTGAAGCCGCCGACGAGGGCCGTCGGGATGAAGACGGCGCAGAGAACGAGAACAATGGCGATGACGGGACCGGTGATCTCGCGCATTGCCTCCGTCGTCGCCTCCTTGACGCTGATCCCCTCCTTGTCCCGCAGGATCCGCTCGACGTTCTCGATGACGACGATTGCGTCGTCGACGACGAGGCCGATGGCGAGGATAAGGGCGAAGAGGGTCAGTAGGTTGATGGAGAAGCCCGCGGCGTAGAGGCCGGCGAAGGCGCCGATCAGCGAGACGGGGATCGCCAGGACCGGGATGATGGTTGCCCGCAGGTTCCCCAGGAAGAAGTAGATGATCAGGACGACGAGGATGATCGCCTCGAGCAGGGTCTTGAGCACTTCGTCGATGGAAGCCTTGACGAACTTCGTCGTGTCGTAGAGGGTGTGCTGGCGCACGTCCGCGGGGTACTTCTCCGCCACCTTCTCGAGGACCTTGTCAAGCTCTGCGGAGACCTGCAGGGCATTGGCGCCCGGGGCGAGGAAGATACCCGCGACGGCCATCGGCTCCTTGTTGTAGAGGGCGTTGAGCATGTAGCGCTCCGCCCCGATCTCGACACCGGCGATGTCCCTCAGGCGCAGGGCGGAGCCGTCGGCGTCGGAGCGGACGATGATATTGCCGAACTCCTCGGCGGTCTTGAGGCGCCCCTCGGTGAGGACGGTGTAGGTGTAGACCTGCTTGCCGGCCGTCGGTTCGTCGCCGATCTGCCCGGCCCCGATCTGGACGTTCTGGCGGGAGATGACGTCGACGATGTCGTTGACGGTCAGGTCGTAGGCGGCGAGTTCGTCGGGACGGATCCAGACGCGCAGGGCGTACTCTTTGCTGCCGAAGAGGAAGGCGTCGCCGACCCCGTTGATCCGCTTGATATCGTCGATGACGTTGATCAGGGCGTAGTTGTTGAGCCAGAGGGCGTCGTGCACGCGCTCCTCGGAGGTGAAGGAGATGACCCGCAGCATGTCCGGCGAGCGTTCGCGGATGCTGACCCCCTGGCGGCGTACCGCTTCGGGGAGCTTGTTGAGGGCGACCTGGACGCGGTTGTTGACGTCGACGTTGGCGGCGGCGGGATCGGTTCCCGTCTCGAAGGTGACGCTCATGCGTAGAATGCCGCTCGGCGAGGCGGTAGAGGTCATGTAGATCATGTGCTTGGCGCCGT
This sequence comes from Sulfuricurvum sp., assembly GCA_003245815.1. Taxonomy (GTDB): domain Bacteria; phylum Campylobacterota; class Campylobacteria; order Campylobacterales; family Sulfurimonadaceae; genus SZUA-415. The sequence goes on along the minus strand of QKCD01000133.1, from coordinate 10,318 downwards.
TGATCGCCTCCTCCAGCGGGGCGGCGACGGTTTTGGCGAGGGTCTCGGCGTCGGCGCCGGGGTAGACGGCCTGGACGCTGATCTGCGGCGGGACGATGCTGGGGTACTCCTGCACCGGCAGCCCCTTGATAGCGATCAGCCCCGCGAGGACGACGATGATCGAGAGGACCGATGCGAAGATCGGACGGTTGATGAAGAACTTCGAGAGCATACCTATTCCTTCGCGGCGTTGATCGTTTTGTCGACGGCGACGGCCATGCCGGGTTTGACGCGGAAGAAGTTGTTGACGATCACCTTGTCACCGGGGCGCAGCGGCGCCTCGACGATGTAGTTCTCTCCCTCGGTATCCCCGAGTTTGACGGGGCGGACGGCGGCCTTGCCCTCCTCGACGATGAAGACGATAGTCCCCTTGGGGCTCTGCAGCACCGCTTTCTGCGGGACCATGATGGCGTTGTTGCGCTGGATTCCCGTCAGGGTGATGCGTCCGAAACCGCCGGGCATCAGGGCGTTGTCCCTGTTCGCGATCGTCGCGCGTGCCGCGACGCCGGCGGTCTTGGGGTCGATGACCGGCGCGACGTAGTCGACGCTGCCGGAACGCTTAAGGTCGCCGACGCGCAGTTCGGCACTGAAGGCGTCGCCGGAGCTTTTGCTCCAGCGCCCGCTCTGCAGAGCCGCGTTGATCTTGAGCATGTCGCTGTCGGGGATGGAGAACTCGGCGTAGACGGGGTCGGTCCGGGTGATGGTCACGAGGGGCGTGCCCGAAGCGACGACGTTGCCGACGTCGGTTGCCTTCTTGCCGGCGATGCCGCTGACGGGGGCTTTCACCTCCGTGTAGTTCAGATCAATCTTCGCCGAATCGAGGCGCGCCTTGGCGGCGTTGAGCTCTGCTTTTGTACGTTCGAAGGTTGCAAGGGAGGCGTCGTACTCCTTCTTACTGATCGCTTTGTCCTTGTAGAGCGCCTCGACCCGTTCCCAGTCGCGCTTGGCGTTGGTGAAGAGCGCTTCGGCGACGGCGCAGTCCGCTTCGCGTTCATGAACGGCGGCGGCGTAGATATCCGGTTCGATCGTGTAGAGAAGGGTGCCCTGCTTGACGAAACTCCCCTCGGTGTAGTGCTGCTTGAGCAGCACCCCGGTGACCCGGGCGACGACGCTGGCGCTTTGCATGCTCTGCAGCCGTGCGGGGTATTCGAAGGTCACCGGCAGCTGTGCCGGGGGGCGTACCTCGTAGACGTCCACTTTCGGTGCGGGGGCCTGCTGGGGCGCGGCGGCGGCCGTTTCGGCCATCAGGTGCGGCGCGGCGAGGAGAAAAGCCGTGCCGACAAGGGCCGTTCTGAGGGTGCGTTTCATGGTATGTCGTTCCTTTTCGGTGGTCTTGGATGAGAGGGGGTTATGCATTGCTGATTCCTTGCCAGTAGATCTCAAAACTCTTTTCAATGTTTTCGGGCGTGCAGCGCTCGGGGTGGGCGATGAAGTACATCGTATTCATGCGGATGTTCCAGATGTAGTGGCTTTTGACGTATTCGAGATCGTCAAATTTGGTCAGTCCGGAGACGACGGCCTCCTTGAAGGCGGCGAGACAGGTTTCGAAACGTTCATGGGCTTCGTTGATGGCGGACTCGCTGGCGTAGTGCAGGAAGGAGTAGCGCTCGAGGAAGTGGGAGTACTCCTCGTGGGCGGTTCCCCATTCGATATCGAGGTACCAGATCTGGCGCAGCCGTTCCCGGACATCGGTATCGGGGTTGAAGCGCTCCTTCTGATAGGCCAGCAGGGAGCTGAAGATCTCGTGGTAGAGCTCGTTGACAAGCTCCTCCTTGGTCGCGAAGTGGTGGAAAAGCGTGCCGGTCGCCACGCCCGCCTTTTTCGCAATCTGTGACGTCGGCGTCGCCTGGATCCCGTTCTCGACGAAGAGCCGCATCGCGGTTTCGAGGATCTGTTCCCGTTTTGTCCTGTTCATAAAAACCTCCCGACTGATTAGTCGGTTTGTATGGTAGCGACCCAACGTTTAAAAGAAGTTTATGCCGGGTGTCGGCGGAGGGCTCGATGCTATAATAGGGGATCCAAGAGATTTCAGGGAGGGAGAAATGGAGCATCACACATCGGACGTCGCGTCGACACTGCGCCATTTCAAGACGACGGTGCAGGAGGGGCTGGAGCACGAGGAGGCGCGCCGGCGCCTTGTACACTACGGTCCCAACACGCTGCCCCGCGAAAAGCGGCGTTCCCTGGTCGAAACCTTTGTGGGGCAGTTCAAGAGCCCCATCATCTACATTCTGCTGGTCGCGGCGGTCGTGGCCTTTGCCATCGGGGAGGGGACAGATGCCGGCTTTATTCTGGCGGTACTGATAATCAACGCGCTGCTGGGCACCTACCAGGAGTATGCGGCGGCGATGAAGGCTGAAGGGCTCAAGCAGGCGATCCGGACCATGGCGAGGGTGATACGCAACGGAAAAACCGTCGAAATCGACAGCGTGGAGCTCACCCCCGGGGATGTCGTCGTCCTCGAGTCGGGCAGCAAGGTCCCGGCGGACCTGCGCCTTGTCCAGTCGGTGAATCTGACGGTGAACGAGTCGCTGTTCACCGGTGAAGCGCTGGAGGTGCTCAAGGAGGCGGAGCTCGTGCACAGCGGGGAGGTTGCGGTGGCGGACCGGAAGAACATGGTCTATGCCGGTACCTATGTCGCCAGCGGCCGTGGGCTCGGGGTGGTGACCGCGGTGGGGAGCGCGACGGAGATCGGGCAGATCGCCACCCTGCTCAGAGAGGCGATCGAAGGACAGGCACCGCTACTGGTACGGATGGAGCGGCTCTCCCTGACCCTGGCCAAAGCGGTCGGCGCCGTCGTCGCGGTGCTGCTGCTGATCGGCGTGGCGAAGGGGCTGGATCTCTACGCCCTTTTCCTTTTCGCCGTGGCACTGGCCGTCTCGGCGATCCCTGAGGGGCTGCCGGTGGCGATTACGGTGGCGCTGACTTCGGCCTCGCTGACGATGTCGAAGCGCAACGTCATCGTCCGCAAGCTCTCGGCGATCGAGGCGCTGGGTTCATGCACCCTCATCGCCAGCGACAAGACGGGGACGCTGACGCAGAACCGGCTCTCGGTCGAAGCCTTCGTGCCCCACCGGGAGGAGCACTACGGCGACGAACTGCGCCACGTCACGCGTCTTGCCTCGGTGCTCTGCAACGAGTTTACGATTGATCATGATGCCCGGGAACGGACCTTTATCGGCGATCAGGTGGATGTCGCCCTGGCGAAGCATGCGATTACGGCCGACGAAGCGTACGTTCTGGCGGCGAAGGATTACCGAAAGGTCGACGAGATCCCCTACGAGCCCCAGAACCGCTACTCGGCCATTCTGGTGGAGAAGGAGGGAAACGCCTTCGAGTTCGTCAAGGGATCGGTGGAGACGGTACTGGAGTTCTGCGATCTGGAGCCATCGGAACGGCAACGCGTTCTGGAGGAGGTGAACGGTTGGGCGGCGAAAGGGTACCGGACGATCGCCCTGGCTTTCAAGAGCGAAGCCGGCGAAAGCATCCGCCTCTCGGGCTTCACCTATCTGGGTTTCATGGCGATCATCGATCCCCTCCGGGAGGAGTCCAAAGAGGCGGTACGCCGGGCGAAAAAAGCGGGGATTGCCGTGGCGATGGTGACCGGTGACCACCCGCATACGGCGCTCTTCATCGCTCAGCAGCTGGGGATCGCCTCCTCGGTTGCGGAGGTGATGGCGGGGGATGCGCTGAAGCGGTGGGAGGAGGAGGGAGCGGACCCGGACCGGATCGCTTCGGTGCGGGTCTTTGCCCGGGTGACGCCTCAACAGAAGCAGGCGATCGTCGCGGCGTTCCAGGAGCTGGGCCATTTCGTCGCGGTGACCGGAGACGGGGTCAACGACGCCCCGGCTCTGCGCCGCGCCAACATCGGGATCGCCATGGGCAAGAGCGGTACCGATATCGCCCGCTCCACCGGAGAGTTGATTCTGACCGACGACAACTTCGCCTCCATCGTCAACGGGATCGAGGAGGGGCGCCGCGCCTACGACAATATCCGCAAGGTCGTCTTTCTGCTGGTTTCGACGGGATTCGCGGAGATCGTGCTGGTGATGCTCGCTTTCGCGACGGGAGATCCGCTGCCGCTGCTGCCGGTGCAGCTGCTCTGGCTCAATCTCGTTACCAACGGGATCCAGGACGTGATGCTCGGGCTCGAAGCGGCGGAACCGGGATTGCTGCAACGCCCCCCGAGACCGCCGAAAGAGCGGATCTTCAATCCCCTGATGCTGCGCCGTGTCCTCGTCAGCGGGCTCTATATCGGGCTGGTCTCCTACGGGATCTTCTTCTGGCTGCTGCAGTCGGGCTACGGCGAATTCGCTGCCCGCAACATTACCCTACTGCTGATGGTGCTCTTTGAGAACGTCCATGTGCTCAACGCCCGTACGGAGGTCAACTACCTCCACCGGATGCGCTACGGCAACAGCCTGCCGCTACTGGGGTTGGTGGCGGCGACGCAGCTGCTGCATATCGGCTGCATGTACTGGCCGCCGATGCAGCGGGTACTTTCACTCGAACCGGTGGGTCTGCTGAGCTGGCTGGGACTTTTCGCGGTTGCTGTCGGGCTGATGGGCGTTATGGAGCTGGATAAGTGGTTGAGCGGGCGCTACGGTGCGGTGCGGCCCGCGGGGGGCTAGGCTTTGGGGTCGAGTTTGCCCGCGACGGATTCCTTGGCGGCGATCAGGCGTTCGATCTGGTCCTTGACGCGGTCGTAGCGGTACTGCTCCTTGAAGTTCTGAAGCCGCCCGCCCGAAGCGTTGGGATGGCCGCCGCCGCCGGCCCACTCCCGGGCGATGAGGGAGACGTCGACCTTGTTGTTGGCCCGCAGGCTCATCGTGCCGCGGGAGCTGATGTCGACGATGAAGTCGTAGTCGTCGAAGGCGGTCAGGAAGCCGTTGCCGATAATAGAGGTGTTCCCGACACCGTAGCTGAGGAATCCCCTGTAGCCCTTGTAGTAGATCGTCATCATCGGGCGCTTGTGGCCGAGGCGTTCAACGATATAGGCGGTGGCAAGGTTGTCGAGGGTGTTGTCCCCGTCGGTGCGGAAGAAGCCCTTCTTCATCCTGTGGATCGACTCGTCGAGCACGATGGGGGCGTTGTCACGGTCCATCATTTCGGCGGCCCCCAGCAGGAGCGAGAGCTTGTACTCGCGGTCCTCGTTGGCGAAGATGACCCGGTTGAGTTCGCGGGTCTCGCTGATAAGGCGCATACAGACCTTGCCGTATTCAAAGTTCGCCTCTTCGTGCTGGAGCCAGAGGTCGACGGCGTTGACGACGTTGACGAACGCCTCCATCCACTCCGGCTCCTCCAGGCGATAGTGCTCGCGGGCGTAGTCGTAGGTGATCTTCGTCGCGCAGCGTTCCGTGTCAAGGGTGTACCAGCCGAAGCGCGCCGCGCACTCCTTGCCGCTGCCGTGGTGGTCGAGGAGGGTGATCGTGATGTCGCGCCCCTTCGCGTTGAGGCTTTCGACCTCCTTGTCCAGCCATTTCGCCTCGTCAAGGGTGAGGTTGAGATCGGTGATAAGGATGATCGCCGCCTCGTTGGAGTTCTGCAGCGCTTCGATAATCTCCTCGAGGCGTTCGACGACTTCGGCACCGTAGTTGGCGTTGAAGCTGTGGATGACGTAGGGGGTGTGGCGCATGACAAGCTGGCAGCTGTAGCCGTCGAGGTCGATGTGCGAGAGGTGGTAGATGGTCTTGTTCATATGTATCCTTAGGCTGCGGGTCTTTCAGGGCGCCCATCCTTCCGTTTTTTCTAATGCGCTACAGGAGCCAAGCCCCTGCAGCTGTGCTCACCGCTGCATCCAGTGCTAACCCATGGCACTGGACATACATGGCCCTTCGCAGTTTCCGCAGAAACGTATCAGGCCAATGATATGGACCCGAGGACCTCGAATTTGGCCCCGGAGTCGATCTCCGCGTGGGAGAGGGTGACGACGTCGAGGCTGAAGCGCTCGAAGATCTCCGCCAGCGGCCGGCGCAGCTGCGGGTCGACGATGATGATGATCGGCGAGATCCCCTTTTGCAGCAGCTGGGTCGCCTTTTCGCTGGTGGCCTGGATCAGCTGGTTGATCTCCCCGACGTTGAGCAGGAGGTGGCGCACGCCGTCTTGCTCCTTGCTCTTTTCGAGCATCTTCTGCTCGCTGGCCGTGTCGAAGGTGAGCAGCCGGATGACGCCGTCGTCTCCGCTGTACATCGCGGTGATGATCCGAGAGAGGCGTGCACGCACCTGTTCAACGATGAAGTCGACGTTCTTCGTGTACTCGGCGATGTCGGCGATGCTCTCGAGGATCGTCAGCATATCCTTGAGGGGGACCTTCTCGTGCAGCAGCGCCTTGAAGATGCGCTGGATCAGGCCAATGTTCGCCACCTTGAGCAGATCGTCGACGACGACGGGGTAGTCGGCTTTGATCTTTTCGACCAGCGCCTGGGTCTCCTGGCGGGTGAGAAGCTCCTCGGCGTGGCGTTTGATCAGCTCGCTCATATGGGTCGAGACGACGGTCGCCGGGTCGACGACGGTATAGCCGTTAATGATGGCGTCCTCTTTCTTGTCCGGGGTGATCCAGAGGGCGTCGAGGCCGAAGGCGGGCTCTTTGGTCGCGATCCCCTCGATGTCGCCGGTCGCCATGCCGCTGTCCATGGCGAGAAAGCGGTCGGGTTCGATGCTTCCCTCGCCGATGGGGACCCCCTTGAGGAGGATCTCGTACTGGTTCGGTTTGAGGTGGAGGTTGTCGCGGATGCGCACCTGCGGCATCAGAAAGCCGAAATCGGTAGCGATCTTGCGGCGCATGGAGCGGATGCGCTCGAGCAGGTCGCCCCCCTGGGCTGCGTCGGCGAGGCGAATCAGCTGGTAGCCCAGGGTCAGCTCGAGCATCTCCACCTTGAGGATGTCCTCGAGGGCGGCCTCCTCCTCCTTGGCGATCTCCGCCTGGCTCTTGACCGGCTTGCGGGCGGCGGCGCGCTCCTGGGCGGCCTCCTCTTCCCGCTGGACCGGAGTCTCGAAGAGCTTCAGTTCGCCCCGCTCGTACTTGTAGAGGGCGTAGCCCAGGGCGAGGAAGATCACGCCGACGAAACCGAGGGAAAGGGTGGGCAGACCCGGGACGAGGGCGAAGAGGGTCATGATGAAGCCGACGATGATCAGGGTCTTGGCGTTGCCCATCAGCTGGCTGATGCTGCTTTCGGCGAAGTTGCCGCTCTCGTCGTTGGAGGCGCGGGTGATCATGATACCCGTCGCCGTGGAGACGATGAGTGCCGGGATCTGGGCGACGAGACCGTCGCCGATGGTGAGGATGGTGTAGGTCTGGGCGCTCTGGCCGACATCGAGACCGAACTGGAAGACCCCGATCAGAAAGCCGCCGATGATGTTGATGACGGTGATGATGATCCCCGCGACGGCGTCGCCCTTGACGAACTTCGCCGAACCGTCCATCGCCCCATAGAAGTTCGCGTCCTGGAGGATCTCGGCGCGGCGGCGGCGCGCCTCGGGCTCGTCGATAAGGCCGGCGTTGAGGTCGGCGTCGATCGCCATCTGCTTGCCGGGCATCGCGTCGAGGGTGAAGCGGGCCGCGACCTCGGCGACCCGGGTGGAGCCCTTGGTGATGACCATGAAGTTGATCAGTACGAGGATCGAGAAGACGATCACCCCGATGACGTAGTTGCCCCCGACGACGAAGTTGCCGAAACTCGTGATGATGTCACTGACGGCGCCGGGCCCCTCATGGCCGTGGCTGAGGATCATCCGCGTCGTAGCGACGTTGAGCGAGAGCCGGAAGAGGGTGATGATCAGAATCAGCGTCGGGAAGGTCGTCAGGTCCGTCGGCTTGGGGATGTAGAGCGAGATCAGGATGATCAGCACGGCGATGGCGATGGAGATGGTGAGCATCAGGTCCAGCAGGCCGCTGGGGAGGGGGACGATGATGATCGCCATGATCGCCATGACGAAGAGGACGATACTGAGGTCGCGCTGCCTGACGATAAGGCTCAGGGTCTGCGACAGCGGTACCGACGTGGGCTTGCGTCTGGCCAACGGTCACTCTTCCATGATGTCTTGGAGGGTCAGGCCGTCGAGGAAGGTATCGATCTTGACCTGGAGACGGTTGAGAAAGGGCCAGATACTGCAGGTGGACGCGCGGTCGGAGGGACAGTTCTTCACGGAACCGGCACAGTCGAAGACCGCGGGGGTCTTTCCTTCGGCGGCGCACATAATCTGGTGAATCGTGATCTCGCCGCTGGGGCGGGCGAGGGCGAAACCGCCGTTGACACCCTTGTAGGAGTTGAGGATACCCTGGCGTGCCATCGCCTGCAGGATCTTGGCCAGAAAGCTTTTGGAGATGTCCAGGTCGGTCGCCAGGGACTCGGCGTCGAGGGGCTTGTCGGATTTGGCGATCACGATCAGGGAGAGCAGGGCGTATTCGCTGGCACGGGTTAAAAGCATATCTATCGTCTCGTTGGTCAAAGTTCGTGTAGTAAAATTGGGGTGTATTATAACAGAGTAATTTCAAAAAAGCTTGAAGCGCGCCGCCGGCCGCGTCGGCTAAAGGATCGGCGGCTGCGGCGCTGCCACCGGGGGAAGGAAGGGGCGTACGGAGCCGTTCGCCACGGCTGAAGCAGCTGTGGCGCTGCCGGGTACGGCCGGTAAAGAGGAACCTTCTGCGCCATCCCGCGCTGACCCGCAAGCGGCGTACGTCGGGGTATTCCCGGCGGTCGTCGTGCTGATCCCGGGGGGCAGTGCGGAAAAAGCCCATTGAAACGGGAAAAATTTTTCGCTATAATTCCGGCCTGACTTTGGCACTATCGTGCAGGGTTACAAAATACCATATACCAATCAGGAGGTCATTCATGGCTTTGGATGCGGCGAAAAAACAAGAGATTGTTAAAAAATTCGGACGTAACGAAAACGACACAGGTTCTACAGCAGTACAGATCGCTCTGCTTTCTACACGGATTGCTGAGCTGACAGAACACCTGAAAAGCTTCAAAAAAGACCACTCTTCACGCCTCGGTCTGCTGAAACTTGTCGGTCAGCGCCGTCGCCTGATGCGCTACCTCAAGCGCACGGACAAAGAGGGCTACGCGAAACTGATCGCTGAGCTCGGCATTCGCGACAACATCTAAGTCGTCGCTTTTTCCCCGGCTTCGGCCGGGTCTCTATTCTTCTCCCTCTCAAGATTATTCCATTCTTAGGCTACCGGTTTTAGGGTGATTCCATTCCCTTTTTCAATTACGATCTGTAACCCTTCAAGCCGTTTTTTGAAACGGTGAAACAGTTGCCGTCTGGCATTATCGCTTATGGCACCATCCGGCCAGAGGAGTGTTTCAATACGAGCATAGGGGACAACATGCCCCTGGGCGCGGTAAAGTAAATGAAACAAAAGTTTTTCCTTCGGCGGTAGAGAAAGAACGGTGTTTGCATGGAAAAGGGTCTGGGTAGTTTCATCATAATGCCATGGTTCGGGCAGTTTTGATTTGATGGGTAAACGCATGGTGGCAAGTTTCAAGGCGGCTTCGATTTCGTCAGCTCGGAAGGGTTTGAGTACGTAATCGGCATAATCGATACTTGCGATACTCCTGAGCGTTTCATCATCCCAATAGGCGGAAACAAAAACGCAAATGACTTGACAGCACTCCTGCAGGCTCTTGGCCAACGCCGCGCCGGAGAGCGGATGATGGAGATGGATATCGCTAAAGAGTATATCGACGTTCTCATCCTGGGCAATGCGTAGAGCATCATCAGGGTTGAATGTGACCCTGACGTTGCGGAATCCTGCCGCCTTGACGATTCGGAGCAAGTCGAGAGCGATGATCCTGTCGTCTTCGACGATTAAGATATCTTTTTGGTACATAATAAAATTTTAATGATATTTCGTTAGAGTCACCTTTATGTCTGTGAAAAACTTGATATTTTTTGTACTCTCTATCATTTCTCTGCATGCCATGACGGTGCGTGAAAATGACGCATCATTATCCCTTCTCTCTCAAAGTGAGATCTTTGTCGATCCTACGACAGCGATGACTCTGGATGAAGTGAAACGGCAGGCCTTTACGCCGGCTGGTACCGATTACCTCCGGTTCGGCTATACCCATGATGCCGTATGGCTCCGTTTTACTCTGGAGAACAGATCGGACCGGACGCTGGAACGCGATCTTGAGCTGGACAACTGCATGCTCGACACTGTGACGCTTTATCGCCCTGACGGTTCCGAAGAGACGACGGGCGTCCTGCACAAAAAAAGTATGGACGGCAGCCGGCTGCATCCCTTTTTTAAGATCGTGCTTCCCCCCAGCTC